>NZ_JMCG01000001.1:3000000-3244259 GCF_000764325.1 Vibrio navarrensis
GCGGTCAGCGAAGAGAATGCGGCGGGTGGCCAAGTGGTGACCTCCCCGACCAATGGCGCGGCTGGCGTTATTCCTGCTGTTCTGATGTATTACCATAAATTCATCAAAGAGTTAGATACAAAACAGCTCAAAGATTTTCTCGCCGTTTCTGGCGCCATTGGCATCTTGTACAAAACTAACGCTTCCATCTCTGGAGCAGAAGTCGGCTGCCAAGGCGAAATCGGCGTCTCTTCTTCGATGGCTGCGGCCGGGTTAACCGCGCTGCGCGGTGGCAGTAACGAGCAAATCTGCATTGCCGCGGAAATCGCCATGGAACACTCACTCGGCATGACCTGCGATCCGATAGGTGGTTTAGTGCAAGTACCCTGTATCGAACGTAATGCTATGGGCGCGATGAAGGCGATCAACGCCTCACGCATGGCCTTAAAACGCACCAGCAAATGCCTAATATCATTAGATAAAGTTATTGATACCATGTATCAAACCGGCAAAGACATGAACAAAAAGTATCGGGAGACTTCACTCGGTGGATTGGCGTTAATCCACATGGCGCCACCATGCGAATAGTTTTTATCGACGCACTTCACACCACTAAAGGGCAGAATTTCTGCCCTTTTTCTTGCTCATTCGTCAAATTTCACACGTTCAACTGATTTGAGTTTAACCAGCGATTAGTTCACTCAATCTCTCATCACTGTGAACTTTTGATCTAGAACAACGCATTAGCAAAGCAATCGTTTCGCATTAGAAAATGTAGTGAAAGGCGTATTTTTTCTGCGACAATTGTTTCAAAATATTACTAACCAGTTAAGTAAAATAAAAGCAGTTATAAACACTGCCTATAAATCAAATATGAGCAATTAATTATGTGGAATAAACTAAATAAATCCATGATGTTCTGCCAAATGATGTTTGGCTTATCCTTCTACGGCGTGATGGTCATCCTGACCCGATTTTTTCTCGAAGAGCTAAATTACAGCGAAGCGGACACCATGATGGTGGTCGGTGCTTTTTCCGCCATCGGGCCGCTGTTTGCCATTGCGGGCGGCTTCATTGCCGACAAGTTCCTCGGTGCTTATCGGGCTCTGACTATCGCTTATTTCGGCTTCGCCAGTGGCTACACTTTGTTGGTGCTTGGCGCCACAACGCAAAATGTACCGATGGCACTCAGTGGTATCGCTTTAGCGAGCTATTCACGCGGTTTGATGTCTCCTTCCTATCCCAGTTTATACAAGCGCACTTTTAACTCTCAGGAAGACTTTGAAAACGGCTACCCAGTGAACTACTCGGTCAACAACATTGGTGCCTTCCTCGGTCAATACCTGTTCCCGATGTTTGTGTTGGTCGTTGGCTTTAACGGCAGCTTTATGCTCTCAGCGGTGTTGGCCGCTTCTGCCGTAATCACTTTAGTGGTGATGCATAAAGGGCTGCGTGATGTAGCCGCGGAAATCGACCAGCAACCCGTCAGCAGCAAACACTGGGCAGCTTTTCTCGCCTTATCTGCCGGCATGATCGGCTTAGTGTTCTTCATGTTCTCCAACATGGCGATAGGACAGAACATCGTTTACGCCATCGGCGCCGCAGCAATCGTCTATTTCATATCACTGATGCTGAAATCGGATAAGAGCGATGCACTGAAGATGGGGACCATCTTAATCATCACCTTCCTCACCACCTGCTTCTTTGTCTACTACGGCCAAATGATGACCTCGATGAACATGGTGGCGATCAACACCATGCGCGGCGATCTGTTTGGTTTTATTCCGGTTGCACCAGAAGCAGCTATGGCGATGAACCCACTTTGGTGTATGGTGGCAGGTCCCGTGATCGCACTGTTTTTCTCTAGCCTTGAAAAACGCAACATCAACTTCTCTACCGCCACCAAAGTCGGCTTCTCGTTTATTCTCACCGCGATTGCCTTTGGCATTCTAACTTTGGCAGTGACCACTGTCGGTGAAGATGTGCTGATCCGCCCTGAAATTTTCCTAGCCATTCACTTCTTCCAAGCTTTTGCTGAAGTGATTGTCGGTTCAATGGTGGTCGCCTTTATCCTTTCGGTTGCGCCGAAACAGATCGAAAACTTCTCGGTCAGTCTCTTTTCGGTGGCGATTGCGCTAAGCGGTATTGTTGGTGCGGTGTTCTCCACCTCAATAGCGCTGGAGAAAGGCCAAGCCATCACCCAAGAAATTGTGCACACTGTGTATGGAGACTACTTCCAGTTGCTCACCGTATTGGCCGTCGTGATGGTTGGTGTGGCACTTGGCGCGTCTCTGGTGATTCGCAAAATGTTGCAAGCAGCAGAGGCTAAGCAAACCCCTGCAGAAAGTATTGAACTGGAAGCGCACAGCTGATCTGTCCTTACCTCTATTAACACCTAGCCCGCTCCGCGGGCTTTTTACTTTTTCACAAGTAACCATTTCACTATTAACTATTTGAACTGTTAGTTAAAAATCGAAACTCGCTCTGTTCTATGCTCCGCTCCTTACAAATCCATACAAAACCTCCGTGTTTTTTCTCATAAAATAAGAAAATGAACAGCGTTCGAAATTTACGCTTATGCTTTAAACCGTACAGGCGAAACATGGCTTTCATCATCAAGTCATTCGAAAAGGACAATCGGCAGTCATGCTAGATAGCAACACAACGACGTGGAGCCAACATACGCTGCATAATTAAATTATTCGAGAATTCGGAGATCTTATGTCTTATAAATACGCTTTCGCTGGTTTGCTGTCTCTCTTTTCCTTAGTAGCGCACGCTGCGCCCAACAAGCACGTGATTGGTGGTAGTTTGGGCTATGGTGACGTTAGCTATAGCACCAAAGTTGGCGACCAAGATGGCGATATGTTTCTTGGCGATATCTACTACCGCTATATGTTCAATGAGTACTTTGGCATCGAGCCTGGTTTAAAAGGGGCGTTTAATGGCATTGGTTCCACGCTGATAAGCCCACTCAGCAAAGTGAAAGATGTCAGCTATGGCGGAGAGAGAGTGAGTGGTTACGCCAGTTACCCACTGGGAGCCGGTTTTGAGCTCTACGGAAAAGGCGGCCTCACTTACTACACACTCAGCTACACAGTGGAAACCAGTGGTCAGAGCAAAGAGTATAAAGAATCAAGCCTTGGTGGTGAAGCGGCGGCGGGTGTCGCTTGGGCTTACAAACACTTCGGTTTAAACCTCGAATACAACTACGCCAAAAACAGCGACTTTTCTTCTGGCGGAGTGATGGTTGGCGCTCAAGTGCGCTTTTAACCTCTTATCATTCAGAGATCAGCGTGGTTAAGAGATAGGCTAGGTAGCTCTCCATCTTCCCCCAACGAGAGCTATCTGGCCATTTAACGGTTAGCCCAAACCAAGCGAGAGAAGAAATCCCAGTAGGATCAGTACCGCTCCTCAGGTAAAAATCCCTTCACTCTCCTTAAACAAAAGGCTCCCAAATAGGAGCCTTGCTAACCCGCCTTAGGTTTATGATGAGACAGTTGTGTTAACGATTCAATACACAATGCATCATGGCGCCAATACTCAATATGGCAATCAATCAACTCGCCTTGCTGGCTGTAGTTGACTCGTTCAACCACCATCGCTGGCGTACCCGATGTAGCGCGCAGCGCTTGAACCACATCACCTAATAGACTGCTGGTGGTAATGCGGTAACGAGTTTGCTGATACACCACACCAAAGTGATCGCGGTAAATGTCCGTCAGCGATTGCGACAAATCGAAATCCAAAAGACTAGGAAAGCGCTCTGGGCGCACATAGTTAGTCACGTACGCCACTGGGCGATCTTCAAGATAACGCACACGATCAACACGATAAACATCGGAGAACGGCTGTAAATTCAGCAGACGTGAGGCCACTTTATTGGCCAAGATGGCTTTTGCCAGCAGAAGTTCGGTTTTCGGTTGACGATTTTGCGCCAAAGCCATATTAGTAAAATTGAGCGCTTGCGTCGGATCATAACGCAGCGGCGCAGGTGAGATAAACCAGCCTCGGCGATCTTCGCGGTAGATGCGCCCTTCCGCTTCAAGCAGGCCCAGCGCCTCGCGCAGAGTCACGCGCGTGGTGTCAAACGATTCCGCCAGTTTACGCTCTGCGGGCAGTTTCTGCCGAGGTGACAACATGCCCGCTTCAATCTGCTCTACGATGGCATCTTTAATTTTTACGTATTGCACTGCGTGTCCTTATTTTTTCGCCATGGCTACCAGAGGCGGGAACGGTGTTGGCTAAGTAGAAGAATACTACCGCAGAAGTGGTGGCTAATGCATTAACAAACAAATAGCTAGCGATATCGAGCAGTGCTGGCAAAAAGACGGGCAGTTCATATTGAAAAACCGTTTGTACTGCGGTGACGTGGCTTAGAAAAAGCTGATTGGCAGATAGAAATCGAGTTCAAACGCTTCGTTTTCATCGACAAAATGGTTGCGGTGATAGTGCACGTAGGCCGGAGTTGAACGCAGTTTAAAGCCCGAGTCTGGCAGCCATTTTTCCAATACTTGACTGATTTGCGGTAGCAACTCCCCATACACACCGTGCAAACGAAAGACCGCATGCAGCCCGCCAGGAATGACCATTTGGTTGACGATACCTCGATATTTCAGCGGTTTGTCGATGCCGATACAGGCAACATAGCGACATTTATCCAGTTCGACCCAAGCTGGATTGGAGTGATGCAAGCCAAATTGCGCCACAAAAGGGCGCCCTTCCGCGCTCGCCCACGCTTTTAAAATTAGCCACGACTTCTTGATTGAACGGTTATAGCCGACATGGCGCACATACGCAGCCAATCTTTGCGGCACCTCTACAATTTTCGGCTCAGGCAAACTGCGTTTCGCTACCCGATGGTAGCCCGCCGCTACTTCTGGATCTTTGAGATAGGGTTTGTCCGACACATGCGGGTCATGACCTCTCCACTCCCCCGGAGCCATGTGAAAAGTGGCTCTAAATGCGCGGCTGAAAGAGGAAAGCGACGTAAACCCGCACTTATTGGCGATATCCAGCACCGATGAGCGCGTATCAAACATCAATTGATTAGCGGCATATTCCATGCGAGTGCGGCGAATATATTGGTGAATCGACTCCCCCACCACCTGTTTAAACACACGATGAAAATGTTGCTCCGAATACGCAGCGATTTCAGCCAACTCGCGAGCAGACAGCTCACGGCTAATGTCTTGATGAATGTAGTAAAGCACATCATTGATGCGCGAAATGTGCTGTTTACTCATGACGAAAAAGCGGCCTTGCTAACGAAAATAGCATAAATGGACATATTCAACAGCATAAATGGACAAACTATAAAATACAACCGGATGTACTATCAGTCGAATAACAAAATCAAAGCACAGACAGGAAAACCCATGGAAATCGCTCGCTCATTACAACAGATTCAATCTTCCTATATTCGCGAAATCCTCGCCGCTGCCAGCGACCCTAGTGTGATCTCTCTTGCTGGCGGTTTGCCAGACGAGCAGACTTTTCCAATTGAGCTAATGAAGCCGACCTTGGAACAATTGTCTGAGATGCCTGAAGTGTTCCAGTATGGCGCAACGGCGGGTTATGCACCTTTGCTGCGCTTTCTCAAAACATACATGGCGCTGCCAGAGACACACATGGCGATGGCGTGCACAGGCTCGCAGCAAGGGTTGGATCTGATCGCGCGTGCTTACATCAATCCGGGTGACAGCGTGGTGATGGAGGCGCCAAGCTACCTCGGCGCGATGCAAGTCTTTGGCTTAGTGAGCGCGAACATCGTCACCGTGTCGCAAAACGAACACGGGCCAAACCTCGATGAGTTGGCAGCCTGTTTCAAACAACACGCGCCGAAGATGTTTTACGCAGTACCAGATTTCCACAACCCAACGGGGGTCTGCTGGTCGCTCGAGACACGTCAGCAAGTGGCTAAGCTGTGCATTGAGCATAAAGTCGCCTTTATTGAGGATGCGCCGTATCGCGAGCTACGCTTCCAAGGGGAAGCTCTGCCGCTGGTATCGGACTTCTGCCCGCAAGATTCTATCGTGCTGCGTTCTTTCTCCAAGATTGCCTCTCCGGGTCTGCGTATCGGTATTGTCACTGGCAAAACCAGCTATTTAGAACCACTTATCAAAGTCAAACAAGGCGCGGATCTGCACTCCAGCGTACCAATGCAAGCTCTGCTGCTTGGCTTATTGCAGCATGAGCAGTTCCCTGAACATATGCAAAAAATCCGCACCCTGTACCACGCTCGCTATCAAGTGCTCGCGCAAGCGCTACAAGAGCAGCTCCCAGCAAACTGCCAACTTAAGCCCGTCGATGGCGGTATGTTTGTCTGGGTCACTTTGCCACCATGCGATACCTTCGCATTGGCTAAGGCGCTGCTTAGCAATGGTGTGGCCGTAGTGCCTAGCCCTGTTTTCTACCCGGCCGGACAAGCTGCACCTGCCGCGCTGCGTCTCAACTTTACTAACGCGACCCCAGAGCAGTTGAAAGAAGCCGTGACCCGATTGGCCGAAGGGCTTAAACTGGCCTTGGTTTAAGTCAATCCCATTAAAATACAGTGACATGAACCGCCTTCGGGCGGTTTTTTATACGCGCTAAAAGGTGACCTGTGGCAGCTAAAAACAAACTCATCCGCTATCTCAGCATCGAGGCTGACGAGCTTTTCCAACGCGAGGCGGCGTTGATCAAACAAGTGCAAACGGGTGAACTAGAGCAAGCGCTGCTGCTGTGGCAGGTCAAACAGCCAACGCTTGTCTTGCCAGCGGGGAACAAGTGGCCACAAAGCGAGCAGTTACACCGAGAGCTGGCCCAACTGGGCTGGCAACTGACGGCCAGAAAAACCGGTGGCGCACCAGTGCCACAAGTGCCCGGCATCATTAACCTTTCGCACCTCTATCATTGGCCGCACGATCAAGCCTATGACATCCGCAGTGCGTACTTAAAACTGTGTGACATCTTACGCCACTTCTTTCGCCACTATGGCTTAGAGGTCGATGTCCACGCCACGCCGGGTTCCTACTGCGATGGCGATTACAACCTCAACATAGGCGGACAAAAAGTGGTTGGCACCGCACAGCGAGTGCTGCTGAAAAAAGAGGGCGGGCAAGTGATACTGGCGCAAGCGTGCATTTTGATTGATGCCGATATGGCGCGAATTGTACAGCCAGTACAACTGTGTAATCGGCTCAGCCAGCGTGACGTAGAGATAAAAGCCGACGTTCACACGCCACTCTTTTCTCATCTGCAAAAAAGGCCCTCTATCGAGAGCCTGATGCAAACCTTAGCGGACTGTTTTCTGCGTTACGCTTAAGCGAGCAAAATGGCATGCAGTTCAGCCATGGAACTGACTGTATAGCTCGGCGCAATACGTTCATCGGCCGGGTTGCCTTGATGGTTCAACCAACAGGTCTCGATGCCGAAATTCATACCGCCGAGGATGTCGGAATGCAAGTTGTCCCCAACCATCAAAATCTTGCTTTTACACGGCTGCCCAGCCACTTGTAGCGCGTGATCAAAAATCGCCAGATCCGGTTTTGCCACGCCCACCTGCTCGGAGATCACCACCTTGTCAAAATACCCCGCCATGCCGGTGCGCTTGAGACGAATCGCCTGCAACTCGGTAAAACCATTGGTGATGATGCCCATTTTGACTTTACCGTGCAGCGCTTCCATCAGCTCCTTGACCCCAGGCAACAAGGTACAAATATCGGCCATGGCTTCAAGAAACGCACTATTGAGTTCCTGCGTGGTGGTGTTGAGTTTCTCGGCCCACTCCTTAAAGCGGCGATGTTTGATCTCATCGGCGGTGATTTTGCCGTCTTGATAGTCGACCCACAGCGGCTTGTTGACTTTTTGATAGTGGTGAAAATCTTGCTCGGTAAAATCCACCCCTTTACGGGCAAACATCAACTGCATGCCTTTGAAAGCGTCAAAGTGAAAAAGGGTTTCATCGGCGTCAAACCATATCCAATCGTATTTCATTTCTGTGTCCACTACTGCGTTTTATTACCGGGGTAGTTTAGATTGTTTTTAATATGAATATAATCTCTCTCAATAGAAAAACATTGTATCCATCTGCTCAACAATTTTACTTATGATCAATCAATTTGCCGATCTGCCCGTGTTCGTCACTGTGGTCGACTGCGGCAGTTTTTCGCAAGCAGCGAAACAGCTCAACCTGACCAAATCGGCGGTGAGTAAACGCATCAGTCATCTGGAAGATGGCTTGGGTATTCGCTTACTCAACCGCACCACCCGCAAGCTGAGCCTGACCGAAGCAGGGCAACGCTACTACGACTATGCATCGCAAGCACTGAGCCTTGCCAAACGTGGAGTCGACGCCGTTTCTGAGCTGCATGGTTCTCCGCAAGGTCGCTTGAAAATCACCGCGCCGATGACGTTTGGCGTCTTGCATGTCGCGCCGCTGATCAGCGAATTTCTTGGCCGCTATCCTGAAGTGGAAATCGATCTGCAACTGGAAGACAAAATGGTTGATCTGGTGGAGGGCGGTTTTGATCTCGGCATCCGTATCGGCCACTTGCCCGATTCCAACCTGATTGCCAAACGCCTTGCGCCATGTCGCACCGTTTTATGCGCATCACCGAGTTACGTCGCGAAGATGGGTGCGCCGCAAAAACCGGCTGATCTCGCGGATCACAACTGTCTGCGCTACAGTTATTTTCGCGGCGGCAATGAGTGGCTATTTCTCCACCAAGAGCAAGAATTTAAGGTGCTACCAAGAGGCAATTTCATCGTCAATAACAGCGAGGCCATTCGCCGCGCCCTCATCGCAGGCATTGGCGTGGCGCAGATGCCTACCTTCATTATTGGCAAGGAGCTGCGCTCCGGGGCGTTGGTCAATCTTATGCCAGAGTATCGTTTACCAGAACATTTTCTCTACGCTGTCTACCCGCAGCGTAAACATATGCCCTTGAAAGTAAGAATGTTTATTGACTTTCTCAGCGAGAAACTTGGCAGCGATACGCCGTACTGGGATTAGGCTACTGACATCTTCTGACAAAGCCACGCATTATGCTTTCCATGAACTCACACAACAGGAGAGAATCTCATGGAACAAGTTATTGAAATGGTCAGCTTCAAACTGATTGAAGGTACGTCAGCACAAACTTACATCGCAGCCAGCGAGCAGAGCCAAGCTTTTGTCGCCAGCCAACCCGGCTTTTTGTACCGCTCGCTGAGCCACGATGCTGCAAGCGACAGTTGGACGGATGTGGTTTACTGGCAAGATATGGAGGCAGCAAAGAAAGCGGGCGAACAGTTTAAGAGCCACGCGGACTGCCAACCGCTGATGGCGTTAATTGAACCAAACTCAGTCGACATGCGCCATCAGTTGATCAAAATGAGCAGTTGCAACAGCTAAACGCAAAGACCAAAAAAGGAACCCCATGAGCAAATCGGAACGTCTGTTTGAACTGTTGACCTTGTTGCGCTCGAAGCGTTATGCGGTGACCGCCAAGCAACTTGCGGAAACCATGGCCGTCAGTGAACGTACCATCTACCGCGACATTCAATCACTGCTCAGCTCCGGGGTTCCTATTTGCGGCGAGGCGGGGGTAGGCTATCTGCTACAAAACGGCTCACACCTGCCACCATTGATGTTTAGCGAAAAAGAGATGGTGGCACTTGAACTTGGCATGCGCATGGTCAGGGCGTGGTCCGATGCCGAACTCGCTCAAGCCTCACACTCGGCATCGGCCAAAATTCTTTCTGTGCTGCCCGATAAACTGAAACGGCAGGTGGAAGAATTCCCTATCCTAGTGCCCGATTATCACATCCAATCCGACACCGCCAAGCGTGCTCTATTACTTCGCCACGCTACCGATAGCCAGTTTATTGTTGATGTCGGCTATCAAGATGAAAAAGGGTCAGTGACCAAACGCCGCCTGCATCCGCTCGGGCAAATCTTTTGGGGGAAACATTGGACACTGGTGGCATGGTGCGAACTGCGCAACGATTATCGCCACTTTCGCCTCGATCGAATCGAATCGTTATCCGTTAGCGATGAAACCTTTACCACCAGCGAGAGCAAATCTTTGTCTTACTATCTGGCGCACTGCGTGCCACCACACTAGCTGAGCACGCGGATAAGTTTAGCTGGCGTTCCGCCATACAAACAATCAGGCGGTACGTCGTGATTCACCACCGAATTCGCAGCAATGACCGAGCGGGCACCGATGGTAACACCTTGGTTAATAACACAGTTCCCGCCGATCCATACATCATCCTCGACCACAATTGGCTTGCAGAATGTTTCCCAGCGGCGGCGACTGCGGTAATCGAGCGAGTGAGATGCGGTATAGAACTGACAACTCGGCCCGATCAATACGTGATCGCCAATGGTGATCTTCGCCCCGTCAAGCATCACCACATTCATATTGATAAAAGTCTGCTCGCCAATATGAATAGTTTGGCCAAACTCACACATGAACGGCGATTGAATAAAACTCTCCCCTACATGGCCAAATAACTGCTGCTGCAAAATGGCACGCTGATCGCCTTGCGTCGTCACATTCAGACGCAGTAAAAGCTCCGTCGCCCGGCTACGTATGGCATCAATCTCACGATCCGCTCCATCAAAGCTCAAACCGCTCATCATTTTTTCAAATTCTGTCATCAGATTATCCTTATTAACCAACGGTTTTATCCTACTTAGCCCTATAAAGGAAAAAAGAGAAAAGCAGCCGCTTTTCTCTTCCTCTTTATGATTTTGTGGCACGCTTGGCGATCAGACGATTTCCCAACTGTGCGTCATCTCAACACCAGCACCCAGCATCAGGCAAACAGAGCAGTATTTTTGCAGCGAGTCGGCGGTAACTTTTTCCACCAATGCAGGATCTAGCGCTTCACCCGAAACGCTAAAATGAATATTGATCGCGGTAAAAATGCGCGGCGCGGTGTCACGGCGCTCGGTCGTAAGCTTCGCGCTGCACGCGGTCACTTTCTGCCCTGCCGATTTCAGGCCATCGACCACATCCACCGAGCTGCAACCACCAGCGGCCATCAACACCATCTCCATTGGTGAGAAATAAGTGCTGTCACCACTCGCCATTGTAATCTCTTGATTTTTATCTGTTTTACCAACAAATTTTAGATCTTCAATCCACTTCACTTCAGCTTGCATGGCTTCCTCTTTTTTATCGTGACGTTACAACGGCCTAATTTAGCTAGCTGGTCAGTGAAGGCAATCGAAATTTTCTTTTCGCTGTAATTTTTTTGCTGCCTCTTCGTTCTTATTACGTACAACAAGCGAAAACCCTGAGGTAAGTATGAAAAAGTTGACTAAATTCATTTGGCTGGTGCCGGTGATGTTTTCACTCCTCTTCATCGGCTACAGCAATATCGGCGTGGCCGATACGATGAAAAATGACGCCCACGGCAAACTGCAAACCGCCACACTGGCGGGCGGCTGTTTTTGGTGTACGGAATCAGATATGGAGAAACTTGATGGCGTCTACGATGTTGTCTCGGGGTATTCCGGCGGCGATGTGGTCAATCCAACCTATCGCCAAGTCTCTTCAGGCAAAAGCGGCCATTTAGAGGTGATCCAGTTTCAGTACGATCCGCAAGTGGTAAGCTACGAAGCGGTGCTGGATTACTTTCTTCGCCACATTGACCCCACCGACGACAAAGGCTCCTTTGTTGATCGCGGCCCACAATATCGTCCGGCCATTTTTTATCACAATGCCGAACAAAAGCGCATTGCCCAGCGCTTCTTAAAAGAGGTCGATGAAGCCAACATCTATCCCGCGCCACTGAAAACTGAGCTGATTAAGTACAAAATCTTCTATCCGGCAGAAGAGTACCATCAGGACTACTACAAAAAGAGCAGCTTGAAGTACAAGTATTACCGCTACGCTTCTGGCCGCGACAAGTACTTGGACGAGGTGTTTGGTGATGAGCGCAATGAGCAGCCGAAAACGCTTCGCCAACTGATTGATGAACACCAGCAGATCCAAAGCGCCAAGCCCTACCGTAAACCGTCGGATGCAGAGATCAAAGCCAAACTGAGCGAGCTGCAATACTACGTAACGCAAGAAGACGGCACAGAGCGCGCGTTCCAAAATGAGTACTGGGATAATAAACAAGCGGGTATCTATGTGGATGTGGTCACCGGAGAGCCACTGTTTTCTTCCACCGACAAATACAAATCGGGTACGGGCTGGCCAAGTTTCACTAAGCCGATCAATCCCGCTTATATTGTCACCAAAACCGACTACAAGCTGGTGTACCCACGCACGGAAGTCAGAAGCCGCTACGGTGATTCCCATCTCGGGCATGTGTTTGAAGACGGCCCAGCGCCAACTGGCTTAAGATACTGCATGAACTCGGCGGCGATGCGTTTTATCCCAGCAGCCGAACTCGAAGCAAGCGGCTATGGAGAATACGCGGCACTGTTTGAAAAGTAAGTCCTTGTTGCTGAAATGACAGATTAGCGGTCAGGTGCGTCTTTTATTGTTGCCTGACCGCCGATTTTCCCACTCGCTCTGGCGGTGCTGGTACGGGAAATTATTGAACTCTTCTATCTTCACTGCACATTTTGTTAAGGCAATGCATTACCTGTGCACAAAGTCATAAAATACATTGATTGAGTCAGCAATATTTTTAATAATCGCTGTTCAAAAAATGGCAAAAACTCCAGCATCTCAATCGTTCATCCGCTAATCTTAGCAGTATGATTGTTTAGCTATCGTAAAAGCATAACTAGAATGACAAGCGACGACTTTAAGAAATCCACCGCCAATCTCAAAAAAGCGGTCCCCTTGATGATTAAAAATCATGTAGCAGCAACGCCTGCTAATTACGCGCTTTGGTATACCTACGTCGACAATGCTATTCCTCAGTTAAACCAAGAGCTAGACACGGTGTTGGAAAACTTCGGCATCTGCCCACCTGCCACCAGCGAACAGCTCTACCACAGTTATGTGGCCAGCAAAACCGAGACTAGCCTGAGAGAGCTCAAAGACAGCATCGAGATTTTACTCGGTGAGATCGCCAGCTCCATGTCGGATACTCTCTCCGATACCTCCTCTTTTACCGCCTTGGTGGACAAAAATTTCAGCAAACTGGAGAAAGTCGAAGATGAAGGACTGAGCATTGAAGAAGTGATGGGAGTGATTCGAGAACTGGTCTCTGAATCACGGGAAATTCGCCACTCGACCCGATTTCTTAGCAGCCAGCTCAATAACGCCAGCACTGAGATCTCGCGCCTCAAAGAGCAGCTTGCCGAAGTGCAAAAAGACGCGCTATTTGATGGCTTGTCGAGCCTCTACAACCGCCGCGCATTCAACAACGATCTGCGTGCTTTGGTGAATGCCGAGCAGAACATTAGTTTGATCTTGCTGGATATCGATCATTTCAAATCATTCAATGACAACTACGGCCATCTGTTTGGCGATACGGTGATCCGCGCCATCGCTAAACGCCTGCAAATGAGCTGCCGCGAAGGGATTACCGCGTACCGATTTGGCGGTGAAGAGTTTGCGCTGATCGCTCCTAACAAATCGCTGCGTATCGCTAGACAGTTCGCCGAATCACTGCGGCGCAATGTCGAAAAACTGAAAGTCAAAGATAAGCGTTCCGGAAAGCAGGTGGAAAACATCACCGCGTCGTTCGGTGTGGCTGAATGGAAAGCGGGAGAAACGCCAGACGATTTTATCGATCGCACCGATAAACTGCTCTACGAAGCAAAACAACTTGGCCGAAATCGGGTGATGCCACTTTAGGCACATCACTACTTTAATCGCGTTACTACTTATTACGCCAGTGAAATAACGCTGCTCAGTACTCTAACCAGCGATTTTCTGCTCAGACAAAAAACCCCGGAAAAGCACACTTTTCCGGGGTTTTCTCATTTTATACTTAGATGCTGTAGCAGTAGCTCAGAATGTAGTCTTCACCATTTTTCGCGGTGTACTCTTTATCTTCACTGCTTGCCATTGGCTTGCCATTCACATCCCCTTTCACAAGGCTAATCCAGTGACGCATCGCGGTGGGCGCATCGCCCGTTAACGACGGACTGAATGTGGTGCGCGTTTCCAGTTGGATGTCATCAATTTCAATCAGCTCAACACAGCCAGTTCCTTTGTGATAACCCAGCATCACTTCCACATGGCTGCCTGTTTCATCACGCAGCAGAATAGAGCAAGGATCTTCTTTTCCACCGGTAAAAGCGACAAAGTGTTTGGGAGAGCGCAAGCCACTGTGCGTACCGTCCGCAAAATAAGCCATCAGGTGGCGATAATCGATCACGTAACTGGTGACGTCTTGGTGTGAACCATTTTCCAGCGGGAAAAGGCGATCAAGCAGTTGTTTCGCTTTCAGTTGCTTCTCATTTTGTTCGCTTGAGCTCACCGCTTCGACGGCAAAGACGGCTTCTGCGATAAATGGGCGGTGTTGTTGTTGGATATCATTTTTATCGAATCTAAGCATATTCATCGTCTTTCCCTCTTAGAAAATCTCATTCCTTTTTTGCTTTTGGAGCAAAAACTTTAAACTTGCGTTTGGTTTCTAACAATTCTGTGAAGTGGAAGGTTTTTTTCCTTGCCTGCTCACTATGTAGACTAGCGAATTTTTTACTACAATTTCACAACAAAAATTTTACAATGTGAATTTTACAAAATGTCTGTGTCAAAAAGCTTGATTCGCCAATCGCATTTTCTTGGAACCAAAATTAGGAACCTAAGAAAAAACAACCATTTAACTATGGAAGATCTCTCTGCACGCTGTATTCGTATCAACCCTGAATACGCGCCATCGGTCTCCTACCTCTCGATGATCGAGCGCGGAAAACGGGTTCCGAGCATCGATATGCTGGAAGTCATTGCCGAAGTGTTTCAAAAAGATCCCGCTTGGTTTTTAGATGACGAGCCCGAATTAGAAGCGATCACGCCCAACAAAGGCAATCGTGGCGGGTTAAGTGGCATGGCGCTTGAGCCCAGCTTTTTGTTCTCCAATGACATTTTACAAATCGCGATTCCGGAGATGCTCTCGCAAACGGGCATCACTGGGCGGCAGTTTGCTCATCTGCTGATCCGCGCTCATCAGGAAGCGAACCAAAACCACTTCCCCGATCTGGAACGTGCCGCGGAAGAGATCGGAAAAAAACGCCTCAATATGTCGGTGGAAGATCTGATTGATATTGCCAAAAGTTTGGGCATGGATATCCGCTGGATAAACCGCACGCCAAAAGATGTGGTTGACGAGCTGGGCGTTAACGCCAAACAGTTGGTGACGTCCTTTATGGAGCCGCCGAGCACCATTTATCTCAACAGCATGATGAAAGAGTATCCGACTCGGCTAAAATACGATTTAGCGGTGTACATTGGCCATCGCATTTTACACAGTGCCGACAGCGTGAAAAGCGTTCTCTCAATTGGTCATCAAAACCACTGGGACCAAGCCGACGATCTCTCCCCGACATCCGACCTCAACTCCCAAGATATTCTGCTGGCGTGGCGTGATTTTGAATCCAGCTTTTTTGCCGGGGCACTGCTCTGCCCGAAAGTTCCGTTCCGCCAATTGCTCGATCGGAGCGGCTACGAAATCGACGTACATAAGAAAGCGGGAGTCTCGCCCTCTGTTGCCATGCGCCGCATGACGGTGGTTTCGCCTTACCCTCACTGGCATTATTTCGATGCGTATGGCCCCGGTAAACTCAAAGCGGTGTATCGCGGTAACGGCATCCCGCTGCCTTGGGGAAACATGCGCACGGTAAACGATCCGTGTCAGCATTGGGCGGTGTTTCGTAAGCTGTCTGAATCACAACCGGGGAGCTCTGCTCAGCTTTCCATTCTTAATGTTGGCAATGAGCCTAGGTTGTACTGCTGCGAATCGGTGAATGTGGTTGATCCCGCGGGCAATAATCGCGTGCTTTGTGCTGGTATTGATCTCAACCCGGCTATCAACGCACAAGGTGGTGATGCGATTGAAATCGCAGAAGAGCTAAAACGTTTGTGTGTCAGCCATGGTGGCAGTAGCGAAGTTCCCTACCATATAAAGAAAGACCTAACAACGATTGCCAAAATACTCAATATCAAGTGGATAGAGCGTGGCATCAACGCACCTGCGCGTTTGATCTGCTCTCGCGGAGCCGTGTGTCCGCGTCAGCCAAGCTGCTACGCAAAATGTGGTGAGGAATAATTTTAAGCAAATCTGCAAATTGCAGATAAAAAAGAGGCCAAACACAAGCAAGGTGTTTGGCCGTTTATACGTGTGAACAATCTGTGTCCACTAACAACGTCAGTTGGCTAGGTGACCCTCGGCTTAAGAAGGGTCGTATTAGGTAAAGCACGATGTATGCCAAAAAAATAATTGTCTAAAAGGTCTATTTTTGTGCTGAATATCGTTGTTTTATAGATATTATTTGCATATCGCATTCTCAATTTGCAAAAACAACGCATTATGCCATCAAGTGCATTATTAATAGTTAAAACTATTAGCTAATCGTATTGTTATACTCGTCTTATTTCATTCTGGAAATGTGTGACATTAACGACGTTCTCCCTTCTCCATACACAACAGCCTTTTAACGTCACCTATACTGACTAGGCAGCTCAAAATTCACCAATCGGCTTATTAATCAATAACAGAGAATGCCTTGGAGACGCTTATGCATTCGATTCTACGTCAGTTCCAACTCTACAATATTGTTACCGTGGTTGCGGGCATTCCTTTACTTCTTGGTATTGTGCTTGCTGCCAATACTATTCTCAGTTTGGATCGCCAAGCGCAAACCTCACGCCTTGACCAAGAAGTAATAAAGTTAGTGATCCTGTTTGATAATTTAGCTCACAATCTGGCAGTTGAACGCGGACTTACCGCTGGTGTGCTCGGTAGCAAAGGCAACCCCGATCAGGTCGCCGCACTCAAAGGACAGCGTGTAAAATCGGATCAAGCAATCGCATCACTGCTTGCTTATCAAGCGGAACAACTCAGCTCCAGTTTGATAGCGCCCTTGACCGCCGATATCGAGTCTTCATTAAATCAACTTAACACCGTGCGAGCTGGCGTCGATGAGCTAGCCCCTAGCATCGCGCCTTTTGCTTACTATTCGCACATTAATCAGCTCGCGATAGATAACAGTCGCCTAATGATGTCGGAAGTGGGCAATGAACAGTTATCAGCTCTTGGGGGAGCTTTGGTGTCCATAATCATCATGAAAGAGCGAGCAGGCCAAGTTCGCGGAGCGCTGAATGGGGTCTTTGCTCGCGGCAGTGCGACTGCGGCCATCTTCGCCAGTATTGATAACTATATTCGTTCAGGTGACTATGCCAAACGTAGCGCCCTACTGGAATTGCCACCCGCATTTGAACAACAGCTTCTCAATCAAGAACGCGATCCCATTTGGCAACAAGTTGAAAGCATTCAAAAAAGCTTTCTCGCACAAAAAGAACAGCTCAACAACATTAACGGCCCTAACTCAGGGGAATGGTTTAAGATGGCGACCCAACGCATCACGCTCATCAACCAGATTCGCAATGCGTTACAAACCGAAATGCATGCCCTCTCAGAGCAGCGTTCGATCCAAACCACCAGCACACGCAATCTACTCGGTTTTGTCTCACTGGCATTCTCTTTACTGCTGCTTTGGGTGGTGATAGCAAGCGTCACAAACCTACGCCAACGCGTCGGTCATTTGACCAACACGCTGAGCAACATGGCAAAACGCTTCGATTTGTCGCTCGATCTTGATCAATCCGGAAAAGATGAAATCGCGTCGATCGCTTCCAGTATCAACCAGTTGACCCATGCGATACGCGGCCTACTCGACAATGTGCAGCAAGCCAACGATCACAGTACCGACAGACTGAATACCATTGTGGATTCAGCGCGAAGCCTTGGAGCCAGTAGTCAGACAACGATGGCGAAATGTGACAATATCGCGACGGCAATGACCGAGCTTTCCCAATCCAGCGTTGAAATTGCCCATTCAGCTGAAAGAGCAACCGAAGATGCCAACACCATGAACCAACAAGTGCTGGAGTGCCAGAATCAGAGTAAACTCTCATTCCATTCGGTAAAAGCCTTAATGGAACAAATTGAAGCCACGCAAACTTGCATGCGTGAACTGGACAAAGATACGCAAAGCATCGGCCAGATTGTCGACACCATCAGTGCAGTTTCTGATCAAACCAACCTTTTAGCTCTCAATGCTGCAATCGAAGCCGCGCGCGCTGGCGAACATGGTCGTGGCTTTGCCGTGGTCTCTTCAGAGGTGCGTGATTTGGCACAACGTAGCCAACAAGCGACAGAAAACATCACCAAACTGTTAGACAGAATCCGCGACAACACCAAACGTTCGGTCGAAAACATGGACAAAAGCCAAACGGCTGGCAACGACACCTACCACTCAGTCGATGTGGTGCGCTCAAGTGTTGAAAATCTAGAAAACGCGATTGAACAAATTAATCAACACATCAGCAGCATTGCCAGCGCCACGATTGAACAGTCGAAAGCCAGTGAGATGGTTGATAAAGATGTCGATGTACTCGCCGAAATCGCTCATCAAACGGGAAATCAGGCAAATGGCTTGAATGAGATAGTCAAAGGATATCAATCTGAAGTGCAGGAAATGCAAACGCAACTCAGCGCGTTCAAACTTTAGTACCAATGCCCAAAGTTCGCTTTCGCGAGCTTTGGGCCTTGGTTTTTAACTGAGCAGAGAATTAACCACTTCACGCTGCAGCTTCTTCTCTCGATACATACGATCGTCCGCTTCTTTGAGCATTTCATCATAATTGCGTAAGTCATGGTGAAAAAAAGCATAACCAATACTGACGTGCAGATAGATCAATTCACTTTCATACACCACCGGGTTAGCACACAGCGCAGATTTTAACTTTTCAATCAGTTGTGCAATGTCTTCCTGCTTTTGAATTCGCGGCAAAATAATCAAAAATTCGTCGCCGCCAATCCTAGCAATGATATCAGTGGAACGCAGCGTACTTTTTACTCGCTCGGCACAGGCAAGCAACACTTTATCCCCCGCCGCATGACCAAACGTATCGTTAATGTGTTTAAAGCGATCTAAGTCGAAATTGATCACCGCAAAAGTCTCGTCTTTACCTAATTTTTGCGCGTGTCTGAAATAGCGATCCAGTGAGTACATGAAGTAACGCCGATTGGGTAAACCTGTCAGCTCGTCATGCAACGAGCGAATGCGAGCGATGTCGTACAAACGATAGATGGTGATAAAAACCAGCCCAAGCAAAAGCAGAATTGGATAACCCAGCAAACGCGCAATATTAAGTTGATACCAAGGCACACCCGCCAAAAATTGCTCATCTTTTGCCACAGCTAATACCCAGCCGCCATAAGGAAAATTCACTTTTTCGCGAACAAACGCTAAGTCGTAGGTCTCTCGCTCTCCCCAGAAAATATCACCATCTGCGCCTTGGCTATCATAGCCTTTGATCGCCACTTTGTACTTGTAAGCAAAACTCACTAAGCCCACATCGGTGAACAGGGAATCGAAGTTTAAAACTGCGCTACACACCCCCCAGTACTGAGTATTGAGCGGCGGATCGCTGAAGATAGGCACTCTGGCGATCAAGCCTCTGCCACCTTGAACCAAATTCACTGGACCAGCAATAAAGATCTCAGCGATGTTTTTTGCTTTCAAAATAGAGGCCCACTGCTTGGGAACCGTATGGTAATCAAGGCCAAGCACTTGCTCATTGCCAGACAAGGGGTAAACGTAATTCACCACGTCATCTTTGGCTAACACTACGTTTTTGATGTGGCGTCCTTTGCGAATGATTTTTGATGACGCTTCATCGAGTGCCTGGACATTGCTGCTAGGATGGAGTGAAACCAGCGTCGCTAAACTGCTGACAATGTAAATGTCAGAAACAATCGTTGCTTCCAGCTTAGATCGAATCGCTGAAAGTTGATCTTTTGCTTCTCGCTGTAAATGCTCTTCTAGCACTTGCAACTGGTTGCGATTGAGTACTTCAACCACACCTACTGAGAGCACAACAAAAAGGAAAAACAGCAGTTTTATGCCCCACTGTTTATCGAACGTGTACTTCATCTAAGCCCCTGTCCACGCCTAAGAGATAGGTAAAATAATCAATAAATCGTTATTATTGTTAAAAAAGTTGATATGTATAAGAATAAACCAATCTGGTTAATAATAGTAAGCATATTTTACGGGTGTGAATTTTCGGACAACTTATGACGCAGCAACCCTCCCTGTTCCAAAACGATAAATGGCTTGCCATTCGATCGGCTGGGCTCTTGTACTGGGATCCGCAATTCCTTTCTCCTCGTCAGGCCCAGCGCTATTTTCATCAGTTACGCTCCGAGCTCCCTTGGGCTCAAGAAGCGATTACTCTGTTTGGCAAACCAGTCCTGCAACCCCGTCTGCAAGCTTGGTGTGGGGATGCCGTCTATCGCTATTCCGGTTTAACCATGCAACCCTCCCCTTGGACGGATGGTCTACTGGAACTCAAACAACGCTGCGAGCTGGCATCTGGGGCACAGTTTAATTCCGTGCTCGCCAACCTCTACCGTCACGGTCAGGATTCCATGGGCTGGCATCAAGATAACGAACCAGAGTTAGGCAAACAGCCGATTATTGCGTCGCTGACTTTGGGCGAATCACGACGTTTTCTGTTGCAGCACATCGAGACCAAAGAAAAAATCGAGTTTGAGCTGCAAGCGGGTTCTTTGCTTGTTATGGCAGGCACAACACAAACCTATTGGCGTCATTGCGTACCGAAAACGGCCAAATCCAAGGCGGAACGCATCAACCTGACGTTTCGCCACGTCAATCCTACCGTTTATTGACCAAGCAATTACATTAACCCAAACCATAGCTGCTAGAGTTCAATTTATCAAAGTGATAACAGGACTAGGTTATGCGTTTTAAAATCGGATATTTGGCTGCGTTGGTATCGGCCTGTGTTGCATTACACACCTACGCGAGTGAAGAAGTTACTCCACTGAGTTTTGAACAGTCAGCACAGCAGATCAAAACAACCTACGAAAGCCAACTTTATACCTTACCCGCTTATGTCGAAGGCCATTACGGTCTGCGTATGTTTCGCCAAACCTTAGACAGCAAATACGCTGCCGCGGTTTGGAGCGATTTAGCCAGAGTGGCCAGTCGACTCAACTACTTTGCTGCAGAGGTGCACACACCTGAGCAAATTATTCTCTATGCAGAGAAACGTTTGACTGGCTATATGGACGAAACCGATGAGCGCAGCAGATTACGTTATACCGCAACCAAGCATATGCCAGAATATCTCTATCTTGGCGTCGATCTCATCGGCTCAATGGCTCGCGCTGACGAATATGGATTAGCTCACCGACAAGACGACAAATTGCGTGAAGTGATCCGCCGCTATGATTTTAAGAAATATGCCACCGACTCAGACATGATTAAGGCTTGGGCTGCGCAGCTAGCAAATCAAGTTTACTGGTTAAAGCAGCTTGGTGAGCAAGATGTGGTGAATGATTTTATTCAAGCATTTCGCCGTACTTACCCAGATACAAGTGACAAAAAACTCACGCCTCAGCAATATGGCAACAAGTTGTATGGCATGACGCACATTATTTTTGCCGATTCTGAGTATTACCAACATCAAGTCGATGAGAAGCAACATCAGTGGATTTACGACTATTTTCGCGCCAATATTGACACCATTTTGCTCCGGGCGAAAGAGGACATCATCGCCGAAGTCGGTATCAGTTTTCTACTCGCTGGTCTCGAAAATGACCCTGTGGTTGAAAAGACCCGCCAAGCGATTCAAGCATCAATTAATGGCGAGAAAGGCATGATTCCCTCAGTTTCCGGTGAGTTCGACCTGAGAAGTGGCGAGCATCGCAATGTGTTGGCCATCATGCTGCTGGATTGGCAGCAAGTCAATGCAGCGCCAACAGTGACGAGCAATCCAAAGGTATTTTCCTCTATTCCCTACGGTTTGGTCGCGAACAAAGAAAAAGCTAAACCTTAACATGGTTTTCGTTCCACTCCCGCAAGCGAGTTGGTGTGGAACGATTAAATCGACTTTATCGATACTCACTTCAGCAAAAGTCTACTCGATATTCCTCATCGCCAACTGCAAACAAAGGACTGGTGATTCATCCCCTTAGACGTTCATCCATAAAATAAATATGTGCAAAATTGCCTACATTAATCGCACACTACTCACTGTAATAAAATGTATTTATTGAATAAAAACTGGATCTTAACAACTTTGAAGCGAATATTCTCATTATTAATAACGCATTTTCTAATCACTTTGTTAATATGACTCACCCGCTTTGTTGAGATAAGGATGGTACATGGCAGAGCTCACGGATAAAAAACTGCTGACCCTCATCACTTATGCCCCCGCCGCCATTGTCGCTGTTTTTGCCTTGCTATGGACGGCATTGTCCGTTCGCGATGTAATGTTGCATTCCGAGCAGGAATTAATTTCTCTGCGTGCCGATTTCCAACAACGACAAAGCACTCAGCTCACCAGTCAGGTCGAATACGTCGCTCAGCAAGTCGACTACGCACGCGAGCTCACCGAAGAACAGCTTGAAAACACCATCCGTGAACGTATTTACGAAGCGCACAAAATTGCCACACGCATCTACGAAAGCAACCGCCATCTCCCTGAAGCCACCGTGACGAAAATGATCACCGATGCACTGCGTGACATTCGCTTCAATCAAGGCCGGGGCTACTTTTTCATCTACAAAATTGACGGCATGAGCATCATGCACCCGCTGCTGCCTAAAGTCGAAGGCACCTCTTTGTGGGATTTTAGAGACGTGCGTGGCAGCTACATCGTGCGTGACATGGGTGAACAGGTGAAGGCGAATGACGAAGCCTTTTACCGCTGGTGGTTTGTCAAACCCGACAATAAAAATCACGAGTTTGAGAAGATCGGTTTTGGTAAGTATTTCGCACCTTATGACTGGTTCATCGGTACCGGCGATTATGTAGTCGATGTGGAAAACGACATCAAAGCCACTGTTCTCAAATGGATAAACAATCTGCGCTTTGGCGATTATGGCTACGTGTTTGTGATGGACGAAAAAGGCACAGTCTTGTCACACATCGACACGAACTTGATTGGTCGTAATGCCCTGCAAGGGGAGAGCGAAGCAAGCCCATCGGATGCAGCGCGTCTTGCCAAAGCCGACCACCAATTTGTTACCTATCAAGCGGCCTACTTGCCATCGGGTTTGGATGATCAAACCAAAACCAGTTACGCAATTCAAATCCCAGCATGGGGCTGGACCATAGGCTCCGGCGTGTACGAGCAAGTCAGCCACAACTACCTCAAGCAAAGAGAGTTACAAGCGAAAAGTGAAGGGCAAAGTACTTTTAGGCAAATGGCGACACTGGGCAGTGCTACCATTGCGATTGTTGCGCTGTTTTCACTGGGGTTAAGCCGTGTGATAGCCAAACGCTTCCAGCGTTTCCAGCGGCGCATCAATCAAGATTTCAAACAGTTGAAACAGACCAAAGACCAACTGGAATACATCGCCCGCCATGATGAGTTGACCGGGCTGCCAAACCGTTCTCTGCTCCATGAGCGCATTCGTGAAGGCATTGAAAAATCAGAACAGCAATGCTGTCAATTGGCGGTGATGTTCGTCGATCTGGATGATTTCAAGAAAGTGAATGATTTGTACGGCCACTCAGCAGGCGATCGCTTGTTAAGCGAAATTGGCAAGAAATTTGAGGCGTTCCTCGAACCAGGCGATTTTGTCGCACGTTTTGGTGGTGATGAGTTTATTTTCTGCTTCCCTTGTCTCGACAACTTGGCGCAAACCCAACAAAAAGTGGAAAAAATCAAACAGGTTTTCCGACAACAATTCGTCATCGACAACAAAGTCCTGTTCACCAGTTGTTCGATTGGCGTTGCTATGTACCCGTCCGACGGCCACGACCCTGAAGAGCTGATTTCCAAAGCCGACATCGTGCTCTATAAATCCAAGGCGCGGCAAAAAGGCGATGTACTGTTTTTTGATAGCAGTATCAACTTGCAAGTCCAACATGATTTCTTACTTGAGCGTGAATTGCGCGGCGCAATAGAGCGCGGTGAGCTGTATGTGGTTTACCAACCTCAGGTCGCAACCGACACTGGTAAGTTGCATGGTGTGGAAAGTTTACTTCGCTGGCACAATCCGCAGTTAGGGCATGTGTCGCCGATTGAATTTATCTCACTGGCTGAAGAAATTGGCCTTATAAACCAATTGGGACAGTTTGTCATCCATCGCGCCTGCGAAGAGATGAGCCAACTTTTCCCTGATGGCGATTCTGACTTAACCTTGTCGATCAACATCTCGCCGATGCAACTGATCAGCGACGCTTTCATCACACAGTTGACCGAAGCCGCAGCGCGTTACCAAATTGCCAACCATCGCATTACGCTGGAGATTACCGAAAACGTGCTGATCAATGACATGCCAAAAGTCAAACCGATCATTGAGCAGCTCAAAGAACTCGGGTTTACCATCTCACTCGACGACTTTGGTACTGGCTACTCCTCGCTGAGCTATCTGAGTCACCTCACTCTTGATGAAATCAAGGTCGATCGCCTGTTCATCGACAAAATGCTCAATTCTGAACAGAGCGATTCTTTGGTGAAAGCAATTATCGCCATTGCCCGCTCTTCAGACATGCGCGTGGTCGCTGAAGGGGTAGAAACCGAGGCTCAGCGCCAGAAGCTCAAAGAGTATGGCTGCGATATTTTGCAAGGCTATTTGATTGAAAGGCCAATCAGTGCACAGCTACTCGCAGAAAAATACGCCACACCCGCCAAATAGAGCGAGAAGAGATCCAAGTGTTGGTTTTAGTGGGCTGACACTTAAATTTCGCCACTACTCATTCAGACTATCAATGCGAATCATCACCGCATCGGGCCGCCAATATTCAAACTCGCAGTCGATTAGCTCACCATCTTGCTTATAGTTAACTCGACATATCTTCAGTACAGGCTGTCCTTGCGCCAAATTGAGCGCTTTAGCTACGTGGGCTGGCGCTGAAGTCGGCACCACCTCAAAGCGTGAGCGGCGAGTCTCGTAACCATATTTTTGCCGATAGAGCCCCGTTAAGGAGCCTGTCAGATTCTCCTGCAAAATGGCGGGGAACAGCGCTGCTTTGAGCACATTCTCCACAAACAGCACCACACGACCGTCAATAAAACGCAGCCGTTCAATCACGTAAATTGGCGTCGTTGCCTCAATTTCAAGCACATTGGCATACTCACCACTGGCTCTTTCGCTGCTCACATGCAGCAAACGGGTTTCAGCAATACGATGCTGATCTCGCACCATTTGATGAAAATGCGAACGGGAAAGAGGGTTGTAGCAAATGCGCTCCGGTGAGACATACCAACCACGACGCTCTTCACGGTATATCAACCCTTCGGTTTCCAGTGAGACCAAAGCGTCTTTGATGGTGATACGCGTGGTAGCAAAGCGCCCACTCAGTTCACGCTCTGAAGGCAACTTTTGCCCTTGAAACCATACTCCGGCGTTGATCTGTGCGCGAATCGTACTTTTTATTCTGCCTAGCTGAGTGGTTTCTTGAGTGCTCATTGCTGATCTAGTCCATTGCATTTTTCTTTAACAAGGTAAAGCGAGCAGATAACAGAAATATGACGCTTGGTTAAGCTGCTCCATCATTGAAAGCGCTCAACGGGCTGCATTTAATCCCCCTTTCCTCTCAGCCTGTTAGCGCAACCGAAACGACACAAAACTGTCAAACAACTTGCGCCAAATCGTCACACTCCCTCCTTAGGATAAAAAACGAACTTACTGACCTAGTCCAAAAGGATGGAGACAATGAAAACTTTGCTTAGTCGTTCTACGGCGGTATCGGTTACGCTGATCGCCGCTTCGCTATCGACGCACGCCATGGCAAAACAAGCGGATTTGCAATCTCTGATTGAAGCCGCACAAAAAGAAGGGGCGGTGTACAGTGTCGGGATGCCAGACAGTTGGGCCAACTGGAAAGGCACTTGGACAGACTTAAAGGCCAACTATGGCTTGAAACATCAAGACACTGACATGAGCTCGGCGCAAGAGATCGCCAAGTTCGAAGCAGAGAAGAAAAACGCCACCGCGGATATCGGTGATGTCGGTTTTGCTTTTGCTCGTGTTGCGGTCAAAAAGGGCGTCACTCAGCCTTACAAACCGACCACTTGGAGCGACATTCCAAACTGGGCGAAAGACACAAACGGTCACTGGGCTCTGGCTTACACCGGCACAATCTCTTTTATTTCCAACAATAACTTGGTGAAAAATGCCCCAAAATCTTGGGATGATCTCCTAAAAGGGGATTACAAAGTGACGGTTGGTGACGTCGGTGTTGCAGCACAAGCCAACAACGCGGTATTGGCGGCGGCGTTTGCCAACGGCGGTGACGAAAGTAACCTCAAACCAGCGCTGGACTTCTTCGCTAAGCTGGCCAAACAAGGGCGTTTATCGTTTACCGACCCAAGCATTGCCAACCTTGAAAAAGGCGAAGTGGAAGTGGCCATTCTGTGGGACTTCAACGCGCTCAACTACCGTGACCAAATTGACCGCTCACGCTTTAGCGTGAACATTCCACAAGACGGTTCGGTTATTTCCGGCTACACCACCATCATCAACAAGTATGCGAAAAACCCGAACGCCGCCAAGTTGGCACGTGAGTACATCTTCAGTGATCAGGGCCAGATCAACCTTGCCGAAGGCTACGCACGCCCTATTCGCAGCAACGTGACTCTGCCAAAGTCGGTGCAGGATAAGCTGATTGCAAATGATCAGTACAGCAACGTGCACCCAGTACAAGATTTCAATGCGTGGGAAAAATCGGCGCGCAAACTGCCGCGTCAATGGCAAGAAAGCGTTCTGATCCACCAGCAATAAGAGACCATTTTTCATGAACAGCAAAGTGATCTTGGTTGTTCTAGATGGACTCAACTATCAGGTAGCCCGTGATTGCATGGGCTACCTGAATGGCCTGATAGAACAGCAACGCGCAACGCTTTATAAACTGCACTGTGAACTCCCGTCACTCTCTCGCCCGCTCTACGAGTGCTTACTCACTGGCGTTCGCCCGGTCGACAGCGGCATCGTGCATAACCAGATTGTGCGCCTTTCGCAGCAGGAATCGATTTTCAGCTTGGCGAAAAATCAGGGCAAAGTAACCGCAGCGGCGGCTTATCACTGGGTCAGTGAACTGTACAACCGTGCTCCTTATGATGCTGTGCGCGATCGCTTCACCCACGATGATAACCTCAACATCCAGCACGGCTGTTTTTATCATTGGGATCACTACCCTGATGAAGCTTTGTTTCTCGATGGTGACTATTTGCGCCGCCGCTATCAGCCCGATTTCTTGTTGATCCATCCAATGAATATTGACGACATGGGCCACAAACATGGTTTGGATTCACGCCAATACCGTAACAGTGCACGCATGGCCGACGGTTATCTCTCCCATTACCTCGATACTTGGCTCACCGAGGGCTATCAAGTCCTCATCACGAGCGATCACGGCATGAACAACGATCTCTCCCACGGCGGTATTTTGCGCGAGGAGCGTGAAGTTCCTTTGTTTGTGATTGGTGAGCACTTTAGCCACCGCGAGTGTGATATCCAACAAACCGAGCTTTGTGGTGCCGTCTGCCAGTTACTTGGCCTTGAGCACCAAAAACCTTATCCACAGGCACTATTGGCACTATGAGCAGTTCCGTTATTCCTCAGAGTAAATCCGCCACCAAGCAGGCCACGCTTCGCCGATTTTCTCGTTTTAAACCCGCATTATGGTTGGCGCCATTTGCACTGTTTTTCTATCTGTTCCAACTGGCCCCGATGATTTGGGTGCTTTGTAACAGCTTTATTTACGATGAAAGCCTCTCGCTAGAGAACTATGTTGAAATTCTTGATTCGGCGTTCATGCGTCAGGCCTTTAGCAACAGTATCTGGTTGGGGTTTTGGTCTAGCCTGATTGGCTTAGCCATCGCCACTCTGCTGGTTTCCTCACTGCGCCGAGTCAACAGTGTGCTACGCGATGGCGTGATCGCCTTTACCAATATGAGCAGTAACTTTGCCGGTGTGCCGCTCTCTTTCGCTTTCATCATTATTCTCGGCACCAACGGCGCGCTCACTTTGCTACTGAAACAATATGGCTTGCTGGGCGAGTTTGACTTGTACGGCAAATGGGGATTGCTGGCGATTTACATCTACTTTCAGATCCCCCTTGCGACCTTACTGCTCTACCCCGCATTCGACGCACTGAGCGACGATTGGCAGGCCGCCGCCGCTCTGCTGGGAGCAAAAACTTGGCAATATTGGCTCAAAATAGCGCTGCCGGTCCTGTCACCTGCGCTGCTGGGCACTTTCATTATTCTGATCGCCAACGCGATTGGCGCATACGCCAGCGTATATGCGCTCACCTCCGGTAATTACAATTTGATCACCATCCGCATCGCCAGCTTAGTGTCGGGCGATCTGTTTCTTGAGCCCAATCTCGCGGCGGCCATTTCAGTGCTCGTGATGGTGCTTTTAGCGCTGATTACCGTCATCAACCAGTGGTTGATCAGCAAAAGTTACCTAGGGAGAAAGCAAGATGCACAAGCATAAGCGCACTTTTGACCAAGCCGTGGTCACCACTGTGGTCGGTTTGATGCTGATCCCGATTGTCGCGACTTTAGTGTACTCGCTTTCATCACGCTGGGGAGCGACCATTTTGCCGGACGGATTTACCTTGGACTGGTACATTAAGCTGCTCAGCGATCAGCGTTTTCTCGATGCTTTTGGCCGTTCGCTCTTTATCTGTCTCTCAGCACTACTATTAAGTGTGGTGTTAGTGTTACCCGCGATTTTCGTGGTGTTCTACTACTTTCCTAAACTCGACAAGGTGATGAATATGCTCATCTTGCTGCCTTTTGCTGTGCCTCCGGTAGTCTCTTCTGTCGGTCTTTTGCAGCTCTATGCGGACAGCGAGATTGCACTGGTTGGCACGCCTTGGATTTTAGTGGGCACTTACTTCACCATAGCGCTGCCTTTTATGTATCGCGCCATCGCTAATAATTTCGCCGCTATCCATCTGCGCGATCTGATGGACGCCGCTCACCTGCTCGGCGCAAGCACCACGCAAGCGTTTTTGTTGGTGGTATTGCCAAATCTCAAGAAAGGATTAATGGCTTCGCTGTTTCTTTCTTTTTCATTCCTGCTGGGGGAGTTTGTCTTTGCCAATATTTTGGTGGGCACCCGCTATGAAACTTTGCAGATTTATCTGTACAACATGCGCCAGACCAGCGGCCATTTTACCTCCGCGCTGGTGATGACCTATTTCCTATTTATCTTTTTGCTGACTTGGCTCGCCAGTCGTTTTAGCCGAGGAACTCACTCATGAGCTACGTTTCCGCCAATCAACTCACCAAATATTTTGCTGACAACAAGGTGTTTGAAAACATTCAGTTTCAGATTGAACAAGGCGAGTTTGTCACTCTGCTTGGCCCTAGTGGTTGTGGCAAATCGACTTTGTTGCGCAGCTTGGCTGGCTTAGAAAGCCTGGATGATGGCGAGATCTGGGTCAACGGAGAAAACATCACTCAGCAAACGCCGCAGCAGCGTGGTATCGGCATGGTGTTTCAATCCTATGCGCTGTTCCCCAACCTGACTGTTGCCGGCAATATCGCCTTTGGTTTGAAAATGCAGAAGATGCCAGCTGATGCTATCCAACGTGAAATGGCGAAAGTGATTGAGCTAGTGGAGCTCAATGGCAAAGAGCAACACTACCCGCATCAACTCTCCGGTGGGCAGCGTCAACGCGTGGCACTGGCGCGCGCCTTAGTGGTCAAACCCCGCATTCTGTTACTCGATGAGCCGCTTTCTGCGCTGGATGCCAAAATCCGCAAACATTTGCGCCAGCAGATCCGCGATATTCAGAAAGAGATGAACCTGACCACCATCTTTGTCACTCACGATCAAGAAGAGGCGATGATCCTCTCAGACCGCATTTTCCTGATGAATAAAGGCGAGATAGTGCAGGCAGGCACGCCGGAAGCGATTTACACTCATCCGGTCAATGAATTTGTCGCCGGATTTATGGGCCACTATAATCTGGTCGATGCCAACCAAGCGAAACGCCTGTTTAATCTCGACACCGAATGGAAAGTGGCGATTCGCCCTGAATCGATTTATGTTAAAGAGCCCGGACGACAGTACGGCCAACACATTTCTGCGCCGCAAATTGGGGTGATTAAAAGTCACCAGTTGCTCGGCAATGTGATCCGCTATCAGGTGAACGTCAACCAGTGTGAGCTCACGGTCGATTTGCTCAATCGCTCATCAGAACGGCTACTGGCCAGCGGCAGCCAACTGGAACTGCTGTTCAACCTTAACGAAATTCAACCAGTGAGAGCTTAAAATGGCCAATCCTTTGTACGTGTTTGACCTCGACAAGACCCTGATCAATGGTGACTGTGCCATGATTTGGAACGCCTTTCTGGCGGAAAAAGGCATTGCCACCGACGCCAATTTTGTCCAAGAGGATCAAAGGCTCATGGCGCTCTACGACCAAGGCAAAATGAACATGGCAGATTATCTCGCCTTCACCATCGCCCCGCTCACCCACTTGCCGATTGAACAAGTTCACGCATTGGCCGCAGAGTGTGTCGAACGCGACATCTTGCCCAAGCAGTTCTCGCAGGCCAAAACGCTGATCACCCAGTTGCAGCGTGAAGGCATCGACATGCTCATCATCTCCGCATCCGTCTCTTTTTTGGTTAAAGCGGTGGCACAACGTTTGGGAATTAAACAAGCCATCGGCATCGACTTACAACTCAACGGCGATCGCTACAGCACACAAATCAGCGGCATACCCAGCTATCGAGAAGGTAAGGTGACGCGCTTAAAAGCGTGGCTTAAGGCAGAAAATAGAAGTGATGCGACGATCCACTTCTACACCGATTCGATCAACGATCTCCCTTTATGCCAATACGCGGACGTCACTTATCTGGTCAACCCTTGCCCGCAATTGGAAGCTTACAGTAAGCAAACCAAGTGGGTTACGTTGACTTGGGCATAAAATAATGGCACTGGTAAACGGTGCGTACAGGATCAAAAAAGGGCTCTTACGAGCCCTTGATCAATATCGTATTAATTACGCGCTTTCTAACTGTGCGACGATATCACGAGCCACTGCTTCGGCCACTTTAATACCGTCGATACCCGCAGAAAGGATACCGCCCGCATAACCTGCGCCTTCACCTGCTGGGTAGAAGCCTTTTAAGTTAATGCTTTGGAAATCTTTGCCGCGCTTGATGCACACTGGCGAAGAGGTTCGAGTTTCTACCCCAGTCAATAGACCATCTGCTGTTGCAAAACCTTTGATTTGGCTGTCAAACGCAGGAATTGCTTCACGAATCGCTTCAATAGCAAAAGCGGGGAGTGCTTTTGAAAGATCGGTCAACTTGATCCCCGGCGTGAAGGATGGTTCAACATCGCCCAGTGCACTTGGATCGCGACCTTTTAGGAAGTCACCAATTTTCTGTGCTGGCGCATCGTAGTTTTCACCGCCCAATCGGTAAGCATTCGACTCCAGTTCACGCTGGAAACGAATACCTGCCAGCGGATCGCCAGGATAATCGCGTTCAGGGTCGATACCCACCACGATGGCGCTGTTGGCGTTGCGCTCGGCACGCGAATATTGGCTCATGCCGTTAGTGACAACGCGACCCTCTTCTGACGTCGCCGCAACCACAGTGCCACCCGGACACATACAGAAGCTATACACCGTACGGCCATTTTTACAATGGTGCACCAGTTTGTAATCTGCCGCGCCTAGAATTGGATTGCCCGCATTTGGACCAAAACGCGCTTCATCAATCATTGATTGTTTGTGCTCGATACGGAAACCGACAGAAAATGGCTTAGCTTCCATGTAAACACCGCGCTCATGCAGCATCTCAAAGGTATCACGCGCACTGTGACCCACCGCGAGCACCACATGACGAGATTTCAACTCTTCGCCGTTCGACAAGGTCACGCCCGTGATTTGCCCATCTTGCATATGGATGTCATCAACGCGAGTACTGAAGCGGATCTCACCGCCGAGCTCAAGAATTTTCGCGCGCATCTTTTCGATCATAGTCACCAGCTTAAAGGTGCCGATGTGCGGCTTGCTAACGTACAGGATCTCTTCCGGTGCGCCCGCTGCAACGAACTCGGTGATCACTTTGCGGCCGTAGAAATTAGGATCTTTCACTTGGCTATACAGTTTGCCATCCGAAAAGGTTCCTGCGCCGCCCTCACCAAACTGCACGTTCGATTCTGTGTTGAGGGTGCGTTTTCGCCAAAAGCCGAAAGTGTCTTTGGTGCGCTCACGCACCTCTTTGCCACGCTCCACAATGATGGGGTTAAAGCCCATTTGCGCCAGAACTAAACCAGCAAACAAACCACACGGGCCAAAACCGATAACGATTGGACGCTCAGTCAGGTTAGCGGGCGCTTTGGCGACAAATTTGTAATCCATGTCCGGCGTTTGGCGTACATGCTGATCTTTACTGAATTTAGCCAGCAACGCGGCTTCGTCACCCGCCACCGCCACATCTAAGGTGTAAATCAGTTGAATTTGAGTTTTCTTGCGAGCATCGTAACCACGTCTAAACATGTTAAAAGAAAGAACCTGATCGGCCGGAATGGAGAGCTTGCGGGTTATCGCGTCGAATAGCGCGCCTTCCTCATGATCAAGCGGAAGTCTGATTTCAGTTAAACGTATCATTGGATGTCTCGTTGCAGTTGGTGTCATAGCGAAGCCCAACCAAGTTAGGCCCGCTCACAATGGCGCGCATTTTACGAGAAATTGCCTTGTCTGTCATACTAAATCCGGGAAGCGAAAGGAGAAGAGCGAAGATTCACCGTGCGGAATGTTGAATTTTCGCTTCGGATCAGTATCATCCCCTTTCTTCAATTTTTGACTGATTTTAAGAGCGGATTGCCATGGCGTTTGTCGTAACCGATAACTGTATTCAATGCAAATACACCGACTGTGTGGCGGTGTGTCCGGCAGATGCTTTCCATGAAGGGCCAAACTTCATGGTGATCAATCCGATCGAATGTATCGACTGCGGCTTATGTGTGCCAGAGTGCGATGCGCAAGCGATTTTTCAGGAAGATGAGTTAGAAGACGAGCAAAAGATCTTTGTTGAACTCAACGCCGAGCTTGCGGAAATCTGGCCAAATCAGACCGAAGTGAAACCCGCCATGGATGAAGCGGCGAAATGGAATGGGGTGCCCAATAAGCTGGACATGCTCGAGCGCTAAAAAGCCAATCGAACCTAAGAAAAAGCGTGCCGATTTTACTGCGCACGCTTTTTTTGTTTTTAAATCAGCCGCTAACGTTAGCTATGCTGACGACGCATATTGTCTAGAATGATGCCTGTTGCCATCGCCACATTGAGTGATTCTGCCCCACCAAACGCAGGAATGGTGATCTTATCGGTGACAAACTTAGCAGCGTGCTGACGAATGCCGTGGGACTCGCTGCCCATCAGCAAAATACCTTGCGCTGAGAAAGCCGTTTTGTGCACACTTTCCCCTTCAAGGAAAGCGCCATAAACGGGTACATTCGCCTGTTCCAAATAACTTGGCAGGTCAACTAAACTCACCTGCACCCGGCCAAAACTGCCCATGGTGGCGCTGATGGTTTTCGGGTTGTATGGATCAGCGCAATCGCTGCTTGCCACAATATGTTTGATCCCGTACCAATCCGCCACACGGATGATGGTGCCCAAATTACCGGGGTCAGAAACGCCATCTAAAGCAATCATCAAGCCTTGCGCTGGCGGGATTTCAACACGCGGGATCTCAACCACAGCAATGGCGGCATTGTTACTCACCAAGGTGCTTGCTTTGGTTAAATCATCCAACGAGGCTTCAATGCATTCAAAGCTCGCCAACTCCTTGCCATATTGTGCGAGAAATTCCTCAGTGGCAAAAATCTGTTGAACCGCGAGTGCGCTCTTGGCGAGTTCAAGAACGTTTTTCTCACCTTGCACTAAAAAAAGGCCATGCGCTTTACGCTGTTTCTTTTGTCCTAACGCACGCAGGAGTTTTAATTGGTTTTTCGAAATCATTGACTTTGTCCCAGATGAAAGCGGGCCGATTATAGAGCAAACCCGCGATCAGCTAAAGAGCGACACCGTTAGTCGGCGTGACTTTCTGCATCCTCACGTTTAAGGACTTTGTGCCCATCTTCCGATACACCGTTTTTCCAATAGCTACTGATATAGATATGTTCGCGTCCCACCTCGCGCTCATTGCGAAAGTATTGACGCAGTTGGCGCATGGAATCAAACTCGCAGGCACACCAAACTGATGCTCTGCCCGCCAGCCATGGCAAGCGGGTCACTTTTTGTGCCAACGTCTCTTCGCCGGTTAGCCAAATCAACTCCATATTAGCAGGTAGCTCAAGCGTCTGTTGGTCAGAGGCTTCGGTAATTTTGACTACAGCGTACCCTTTTGCCTCTTGTGGCAACCGTGCCGCTTTGGCCGAAAGTGCGGGTAACGAGGTCATATCTGCCACCATGAAGAACCAATCTGCGTCGGTGTTTATCGGCGCGATTGTCCCCGGGCCGACCATCGAAATAGTGTCACCGACCTGCGCTGCCATCGCCCAGCGCGCAGCAAAACCACAATGCGCGTCCGAGGTAATATGGCGCACAAAATCCACTTCGATTGCACCACGCTTGGCATCAAAACGGCGAATGGTGTAAGTGCGCATCACCGGACGTTCACCTTCCGCAAGCTGGCTTAAATCGGTATTACCGTGAGTATCAAACAGCAGTTTGATATAGCCGCCTTCGCACTCTTGCAGAAATTGCTTAAGAAAATCACCCTCAAAAACAATGCGTTGCATATTGGGTGTCAGAGTTTGCGTCGATACGACAGTCAGTACTTGTGGCGCGGGTCTATTCATTTCTCTACTCGATAATCATTCTCTTTTGCATTTATACTAGCAACCTCCTAGTAAAGCGCCTAGCCTCTTTAAGCAAATTTACATTGAAATTTCCTTTCTTGGCTTTTGACCAAGCACGATCGGCGGCTCACTTTAGGCAAAAAGTCGACGCAAAAGAGGCTCAGACTGTGTACATCTTTATCGGCAACGCTAGAATAGCGAGCATGGTTTAACCCGAGAGTACCCAGTACTTTCCCAACGAAATATAAGGAGGATCTTTATGTCTATGTGGTGTGCCATCTACCCACGTTTGTTTGGTATTAAGCTTCGCTCAAGAGTTTTAGATATCGCGCTGCGATAATCTCGACTTGAGCGAAACATCAACCACGACGACTAGCGTCCAATCCGAGTACTTTCCCTCAAGCTCGAAGAATTATTGTCAGCCCTGACAACGGCCTTTTGCGCCCAAAATTCTTGAGAACATTATGAGTACTTTTTTAACTGCACAATCACTAACCCTGTCTCACACCTCACACGCACTGTTTGATGCGTTAAATTTTACCATCCAACGCGGCGACAAAATCGGCCTGATTGGTCATAACGGCTGTGGCAAAAGCTCCTTACTCAAACTGCTTAATGGCGAGTTGGAAGCCAGTGGCGGCCAAGTAATGAGAGCCAAACAATGCTTGATGCGCTATGTCGAGCAGTCTCTGCCGCTTGCCGTGCAATCGATGAGTGTGATGCAAGCCCTCGCTGAACATTTAGCCGCAGAAAACACTTGGCAAGCTGAAGTGCTGTTGGGTGAGTTAGGCTTTGCGCCAACAGAGTGGCACATGCCAGTCAGCCACTGCAGTGGCGGTCAGCAGATGCGTTTACTGTTGGCCCGGGCCATCATTCATCAGCCGGACTTGCTGCTTTTGGATGAGCCAAGCAACCACCTCGATTTACCGTCGCTGATTTGGCTGGAGGGCTTTTTATCTCGCTGGAAAGGGGCATTTGTTTTGGTCTCCCATGATCAAATGCTGCTCGATCGAGTGACCAATACCACTTGGATTATGCGTGATAAAACCCTGCACCACTTCGCGCTGCCATGCCCACTGGCAAGAGCTGCACTGGATGAGAAAGATCAGGCCGACCGACTACGTCATCAAAGTGAGCAAAAAGAGATCGACCGAATTGAGAGAAGTGCCAAGCGTCTTGCGCAGTGGGGCAAGGTGTATGACAACGAAGATCTGGCGCGCAAAGCCAAAACCATGTTTGCCCGTAAAGAGCGTTTGGAGGAGCAACAAACCGAGTTAAGCGAAGGAGCACCTTGGTGTTTGAGCCTCAAAGGAGAAGCTCTGCCTGCCAATCGGCTGGTGGAAATCTTGCCTTTTTCCGTGAAGCCAAGGTTAACGGATGCCACTCTATTCGCGATGAGTGAAGTACGGGTTAAAAGCGGCGATCGCATTGCTATCCTCGGCAGTAACGGCTGTGGTAAATCGACCCTGCTCAATGCACTTTATGCGTCATTTCTACGCCGCGACTTACCGACGGTGACTTTTCATGACCGCTGCCGTTTGGGGTATTACGACCAATCACAGCAGCAACTTTGTGATCACGACTCGCTCAGTGACGCCCTACTCACTTTTGCTCGCCTTAGCAATGAGCAATGTAAACGCGCTCTGATCAGCGCCGGATTTGAGTACGCGAGACACCAACAGAAAGTCGCGTCACTCAGTGGCGGTGAACGCGCCCGTTTACTGTTTGTCGGGCTGAGCCTAGCCTACTATCACCTGCTGTTTTTGGATGAGCCGACCAACCATTTGGACATGGAAGGCAAGGAGGAGTTGATCGCCACATTAAATACCTTTGCGGGGGCGGTTCTTTTGGTCAGCCACGATAGAACGCTGATTGAGCAAAGCTGCAACCGCTTTTGGTATATTCACGATGGCGCATTGACCGAATACCTCAGCGTTGAAGCGATTTATCATCACATCTCTGAACTCGATCTCAATGCTGACACAGAGCAAAGCACAGCGTTGCAGGCAGGTCAAACCCATTCAAGCGTGAACGTGAGCGATGAAGAACAATTGCTTGAACGTCTTTTGCAGTTGGAAATCTTATTGGAAGAAGATCTCGGGCGAAAGCCCAAGCATCAGAAACCACAGTTACAACAGCAATGGCGAGAGGAGATTGCCAGCATCAACGCGCAGCTGTAAGTAGCGAATATCACTCAACTTACCACTGCAACTTATCAAGCCAGAGCACTTTGCTCTGGCTTGTTTTCTCATTTCGCTCAAAAGCGTTATTCACATCGACGACGTGGATGGGTGAGCGTTTGCATGACCACTTCAGCATCCAACCCCTCGGCTAACGTCATAAAATACCAAGCAAACTTCAGCCCGCTGTTGCTCAGGCTATAAAAACGCCCGTAACGGACAAAACCGTGCTGCACAAGATTGTTCGCCGAAGCCTCGTTATGTTCTTTGATCACCGCATACAGCAGTTCCAAACCATGAGCCTTGGCGTACTTAATCCGCAGCCGGGTGAGTTCTTTGGCGATACCTTGCCTTTGATACTCTGGCAGTACAAACAAGTGGCCTAATTCGCCATTTTTTCCCTGCACTAAGCTCTTGATGGTCGCGACTCCCACTAACTGTTCACCATCCATCGCCACCACCACACAAAAGTCGCTGGCAAGATCAATGCTGCGCAGCAAACGGCTGGCATTAGGTAAGGTATTCAGATATCTCTCGGCACAATCTATCAGTTCTTTAGACGGATTAATCTCATAACGAAGGGAGGAAAGCATTAAGTCTCCTGTAACTCATTATTCCTAAAGAAGTAAAACAATTTTATCCCACTGACTAGAGCCACTCTAGCGGTACCTGGACCATAAAACCACAAGATTGTGAAGAATGTTAAACTGGTAACGTGATGGTTAACATTACCTTTTTCATCCTGATTTTAAGTTGAAGAAAACAGCAATACGTCAAAAGGTAAAAGACGAAACCAGGGACAAAATTCGTCAATTCAAACGTAAAACCCACAGACTTCGTAAGCATAATGACGATATTTGTGCAAACTATGATTACCCAATTCACATTTTAACAATGGTAACAATAGTGTTACTTTACTTCCCGCTGGTCACACTGACTTGAAGCCATCCAATCCCGGGAAAGCTTCTTTACAGTAAAAGAAAATGGATCTTTTGCGACCATCTCCAAAATGAATAGACACACCAATATGGTGCCCTTTTTGCCCGTGTATCAGCCTATACACGGGCTTTCTTTTTTCAATGTCCTGAAAAGAAAAAAGCCAGGTACATAGGAGACCTGGCGAACGGGGCAAACAAGGCGTATTTCACAACGGAAAGAATCACCTCATTTGCCTCAACTTTAAATTCGATCTGTTACAGGGCAGTGACAAGCGGTTCTGGCAAAGCCAAAACGATGCGCAGATTAAGACTCTTCATTGCCTTTTTGTTGGCATTTCAAATTCACTAATTGAGACTGTTCTTGCTTGATGTAGTTCACTAACAACGCGTCCTTATCTGCGATCGCTTTAACGTTTTCTTGCTGTACTTGAGTCATCGCTTCTTGTTTCATCGCTTCCATTTCGGCGCTGAGATCACTGCTCAGTGAAGAGTTGTCCAGTGCGTTTGCGTTCGCAGCAGACGTCATCACCAATAGAAGCATTGCAGTAGATAGAATTGAACGGCGCATATTAAGTTCCTCGTGTAAATGAATAATCAACCAACGAACTCTATATAGCACTTAGCGTGCCAATTTTTTATTTATTTAAAATCAATAAGTTAACGCAAAACACTTAGATATAGATACGCAACTTGGCGACATTTACAAAGTATGTGTAAATTTTACCAAATATTTACAATATGAATAATGAGCACATGCTCCAACGGCATCACACACTCTGGGTCACCACTCATCACTTATTGAGTATAGGCATGATAAGCGAAGGTGAGCTCAGACCATTCGAGCTAAGCGGCATTAAGGATGGATAAAAAATGCAGCCCGAAAGCTGCATTTTCATTGGTGTTTGACTTAACTTTGACTTCACTAAGAGGAAGCAAGTTTACGCCGCCCAAACCAGCGCAGTGGGTAGGTCACGCCACGCCAAAGCTGTTTTAATCCGCGCTTAATATCTTCCAAGATAAGATATAAACAGGGTACGAGCACTAAGGTTAACAGCGTAGCAAACAGCACAGCGAATCCCAATGCAACGGCCATGGGAATGACAAAGCGAGCTTGCAAGCTGGTTTCAAACATGATCGGCAACACCCCGACAAACGTGGTGATTGACGTCAGTGTGATGGCACGAAAACGTGCGCAGCCCGCTTCAACTACGGCTTGTTTGATTGACATCCCCTCTTTTCTCACTTGGTTCACATAGTCTGTCATGACCAACGAGTCGTTAATCACCACGCCAGCAGCAGCAATTAAGCCAAAGGTGGACATCATGCTGATGTCGAGCCCAAGCCAGAAATGGCCCCAAATCGCGCCGGTTAAACTAAATGGGATCACTGACATCACAATCAGCGGCTGAGTATAACTTTTAAGCGGTACGGCCAGCAGAATGTAGACGATGATCATGCCAGCGACAAAGAAGATGATCTGTTCATTGCGCTGCGCCTGCTGCTCTTCGATACTGCCACCCAATTCGGTACGAACACCCGGGAACTTCTCTTTGAGTTCTGGCAGTAGATTGTCACGAATGTTGTTCACCACCTCATTCGGCTCGATCAGCTCTTCGTCAATTGAGCCATAAACGTAAACCGTTTGATAACCCTGTTCGCGGCGAATACTGGTCACCCCCGGTTGCTCGGTAATGTTCACCACATCGCCCAACATCACTTTCTTACCCGATGGCGTTGTGATCACCGCATAGCGAAGTGAGGCAAAGGCTTCACGCGTCAATTTGGGATAGCGCACCATCACTTTAAGCTCTTCACCATCGCGAATAATCCGCTGCGCTTCACCACCGTAAAAACTGCCACCAACCTGTTCAGCGATCATGGTGAGATCTAAACCCAAATCATAGGCGACTGGCGCTAGCGACAACAACACTTCTTTACTGCCTGAATCTATCGAGGAGGAGATATCAAACAAGCCATTTTGCTGCTGTAAACGGGTGATCAAGTAGCGCCCGGCTTCGTTAAGCTGCGCAATGTCCGAACCAAAGAGCAGATAACCAAACTCATCGCCGCCATCACCACTGTTGGTCGCGTCACGAATGGTTAAACTTTTCACCCCAGCGAGCTCTGGCATGCGCTCACGCCACATCCGCGAAAGTTCGAAGGTGTTAAATGGTCTGAGTTCTTCATCCACTAGCGGTACCACAATTCGTCCTTTGGTACGGCCACGATTGTAGGAGAGCATGTCACGAATCATTCCACGCCCATGCGTTGCCACCGTTTCTTGCTCAACGTCCTTGATGACCGTTTCAATCGCTTTCAAGGTCGCAATGGTTTGTGCGCTGGAGACGTTATCGTTCATTTCCAACACCACCGCCGGGAAGTCCGTTGGCACTTTCGGGTTCATCACAATGCGCACATGGTTGGATGTCATCAGCGCAATGCTTATCACCAACAAGCCGACAAAAAAGGCCATCACACTCCAACGCCAGTGGGTGCAAGCAACCACAAAACGCTTGTAAGGACCATTGATAAAGCCAAAGAAACGGGCGTTGAAACGCTCACGCCAACTGCCCGGTTCAATCGGTTTAAAATGGGTGTGTGCCAAGTGTGCAGGCAAAATCAGTTTCGATTCGATCAAACTGAAAGTCAGACACAGGATCACCACCGAGGCGATGCCAAAAAAGAACGCACGCTCAGGGCCTGAAGACATCAAAAACGGTGCAAAAACGGCGATGGTAGTCAAAACACCGAAGGTTGCAGGGGTGGCGACCCGCTTTACGCCTTTGATGACATTGTCAACGCCACCACCCTTACTCTCAATCTCACTGTAGGCACTTTCACCAATAACAATAGCGTCATCGACCACAATGCCCAGCACCATGATGAAAGCAAACAGCGAAACGATGTTGATGGTGACACCCAAGAACGGCATTAGCATCACTGCGCCTAAAAAACACACTGGCAAACCGATCATCACCCACAGCGCCAAGCGTACACGCAAGAAAATACTCAGCATCAGAGCAACTAATACCGCCCCTTGCAGTAAGTTTTTCAGCATCATGTCGAGGCGACCTTGCAGATAGTAGGTCATATCCACCAGTGTTTTGATCTTAAGATCGGCAGGTAACTGAGCATTTTTATGCTCAATGTACGCTTTCACCGATTCCGCTACCGGAATCATGTCTTGCTCTTTGGTCGCTTTTACCGACAGATAAATCGCGTTTTGCCCCGAAAATTGGAAGTAACGTTCTGCCTCGGTAAAGCCATCTTTAATCGTCGCAATATCTTGCAGCAGCACTTTTGCGCCATTGGCACCCAGTTTCACCGGAATGTTGCGAAACTCTTCGCCTTTGTAGTACTGGTTTTCAATTCGAACCGCTATCATGCCCGCGTTGGTGGTGACTTCACCGGCAGAATAGTTGGCCGAATAACGGCGAATCGCATTGGTCACATCGTTTAAGGTGAGGTCGTATTTACGCAACACCAGCGGGTCTATCTCAATCGCGATCTCCTCTTCCGGCGCACTGAGCTCGACCAGCATCACGTTTTGCAATTGCAGCAGTTCATCTTCAATTTGCTTGGCGATCGGCTTGAGTTCTTCCAGTGAACGATCGCCCACCAGCGACATTTCAATCACATCTTGACGAAACTCATATTGATAGATGTTGACCGGCTCCATCCCTTTGGGGAAGGTGGCGATGGTACTGATACGCTGTTTGACATCGTCGAGCACCTCTTTGATGTCCGCTTTGACATCAATTTCCAGCTCAATCTGCGCACTGCCACGCGAGGCGGTGGAGACGGCTTTTTTTATGCCTGTGACATCTTTGAGCGACTCTTCCATCTTGATCAAAATGCTTTCTTCAATCTCCTGTGGTGACGCGCCGGGATAAGAAGCACTGACGTTGATGTAGTTCACTTCGATGTTGGGAAACATCTGCCTTTGAATGAAGAAGAAGCTCACAATCCCCATGATGATGATGAACACCATCAGCAAGTTTGCGGCCACGGAGTTATGAGCGAAATAGGCGATGAGCCCGCGTTGCTGGGTCGATTCCATGACGGCTCCTTTTAACCTTGCTTGTCGTTGCTGTCGGCCTCAGCGGACAATAACTTTACCGTCATGCCTTTTTGCGGATATTCAGGCACAGTCAACACCAGTTGGTCACTCTGTTCAATGCCTTCGGCGATGAGCATGAACTCCCCTTCAGCGCGTAATACATTGACCGTTCTTGGTTGTAACTCATTGTTTTCATTAACCACCCAAACCGTTCGATTGTTGACCAACTCTTGAGGCAAGCGGTAAATATGTTTGAGCTCTTTACCCGCAAAGTTCACTTCAACGTAAGAGCCAAATTTGATCGCTGGCTGCTTACTGTTGATCCCGTAGGGATCGCTAATGCGCACCACCACATTGGTCATCCGCGTGGCTGAATCGATCAAGCCTTGATCGCGCACTACCTTGCCTTCGCGCTGCGTTTTTTGAATACCATCCAACGTCACCAAAGCGTTTAGATCAGAAAGCTTCTCCGGCAAAAAGGCACTGTCGAACCCCGCAATCGGTAAGTGGATTTCGCCAGCTTCGATATTGTTAAGTACCGCGACCTCACTGCCCGCCGAAATAAACTGGCCGACACCTAAGTTACGTGACACGACTAACGCATCGTATGGCGCAATCACTTTGCAGTTTTGCAGATCGCGCTTGGCGCGTTTTAATGCCGCCTGTGCGGATTTCACCTGCGCTTCAGCACTGAGCAATTGCGGTTTGCGTAAGTAGAGGTCGGAAACTTGCTTATCACTCAGTTTACTCGCTTGCTTCTCTGCAACTTTCGCTTTGGCTCGCTCTTCAATCAGCGTAGCCTGTGCGCTGGCCAATGCCGCTTCGGCTTGTAACACAGCCGCTTCGTAGTTGTCACTTTCGATGGTGAACAGCACTTCGCCCCGCTTGACGATGCCACCGCTGACAAAGTTCGCATGCCACGAGGTCACCTCGCCCGACACTTGTGCCGAGAGTCGAGTAACTTCAAACGGCACTAACTCACCATGGCTGGTAATGAGCACGCGATGATTGGTGGGAAACAAACCTGCGACTTCAACCGTCGGTTGCTTTGATTCGACTTTTTTCTCTTCAACCACCGGACCATGTGCCGCGATAGCCTGATAACCAAGATAGGAGCTACCCAGCAGAGCGACTGGGACTAGCCAACGAACGGATTTGTGTAACATATGCATCCTTTATTGTAATGTACGCTTCCAGCGTGATTTCGACCTGGCTCTGCTCATTTAATGTTTCGCGAACAGTTCTCACGCAAACTATCAATATTTTTCATAAAACTCAGACCAAGAATCGACAATTTATATCCCCGACCAATAAAAAACACTGTAAAAAATATTGCCTAACTCGTTTGGCGTTCTGATAGCAAATTAAGTGCCACATAATAAATTTATATTTTACATATAGTTACAAATAAACCACGACAATACCTCTGCGTTCTAACAGTGAAATTGACCAAAATTCACCACATTTATCTGTTCACGACTCAAGCTGCGATGCCATACTATGCTCCACGGTTTGGCCGTGCTGGAAAATCGAATAAATCTTAGAGGCTTTAACATGCAAGTTCACCCGTGCGTATCATTTATCCTTTTGAAAGATAATCAAATTTTGCTTGAGAAACGCGCCAAAGAGAAAGCTTGCGATCCAAACATGGTCGCCATTCCCGGCGGGCATATGGAAGCGGGCGAAAGCCAAATCGAGACGCTCGAGCGTGAAGTCACCGAAGAGCTGGGCGTCAAGGTCACGCAAGCCGATTATCTCTGCAGCCTCTACCATCCGACCTCTGAGCTGCAACTGCTGCATTACTACGTGGTGCGTGGCTGGCAAGGAGAACTGAGCTGCCATGAGGCCGAATCGGTATTCTGGACTCCTTTACATAACCAAGCCGCCGACACCGAAGCCGACAACACCGCGCTACAAGAGTTAATCCGCTTGCAGCAACATGGGCTATTTCAACAACCCCCAAGGCAACAGAAAGTTTCAAAGTCTTCAAAAATACAGCCAACATTGAAACTTTCAGGCAAAATAGGCACCCAAGGATAACCTAGAATGGTGTTCACCACTTCAAGGAGAACACTATGATGAAAACGTTACTTACAACCGCTCTAGCCGTCAGCGCCTTTTGTTCAGCCAGTGCCATGGCAGCCACCTTTACCTTAACCAGCCAAGATATTGCGGAAGGACACAAGATGCACCGCAGTTTCGAATACGCCGGATTTGGCTGCCAAGGCGATAACCTGTCACCTCAGTTGAGCTGGCAAAACGTTCCAGAAGGGACTAAAAGCTTCGCCATCACCGCCTACGACCCCGATGCACCAACAGGCAGTGGCTGGTGGCACTGGTCGGTGATCAACCTGCCCGCCAGTTTGGCTTCATTGCCTCGCGGTGCGGATATGACCAAACTCGGGGCACGCGAAATGCGAAATGATTACGGCCAACACGCTTTCGGCGGCGCTTGTCCACCCAAAGGCCATGGAATGCATCGCTACCAGTTCACCGTTTGGGCACTGCCTGAAGAGAAACTGGCACTAGATGAAAACAGCTCTGCGGCGTTAGTTGGTTTTATGCTCAATAGCATGACACTTGGCAAAGCCACGTTAACCGCCACTTACGTGCGCTAAACAGACCCTAACATCGGGAGAGAGAATGAACACGCACTTTGCTATCACCCATTACCGCGGCAACAAACTGCAAATGCTGCGTAATGTCGCCATTCTCTCTCCCAGCATCATTCAGGTACGCACAGGCAGCAAACGGCTGTATTGGCAGGAAAGCACGCTGGAGCTCAACCAGCGCCATTTGCTCTACTGCCCAGCGTCGCAAAAGCTCACTTTTGAAAATTTACCCGCACACGGACAATTTGCCTCACGACAGTTTAGCTTTTCTCTTTTGCCCGAGCCGGCGATGTTAGAGCTCAGTCAAACGCGGGCGACATCAGACGGACCGGTGCGCAAAACTTCGCCGAGTATTCTGCACAGCTTGGATATCCTTGCCTCGCTCAACACCCAAGAACTCACTTTAGCCACACAGGCTTATTGGCTGTTAGGGCTATACCAGCAACTTGCAGAAGCGGGGAAATTGCACCTTCTCTTTCCACTCGGCGCGGCGCGCTTTGAACAAAAGCTCAGTGAGTTCATCGCTGCCGAACCCGGAAAAAATCATCAGATTGAGGATGCCTGCCACCACTTTGCCCTGAGTAAAGCCACCTTGATTCGCCGACTCAAAGAGGAAGGTACTCAGTATCGCCAAGTGCTGACTAACGTCCGGCTTGGCCACGCGCTTAACCTGATGCAAAACGGGGTTCGTTCTAGTGGCGAACTGGCTCTCATGTGTGGTTATCAATCCACCGAACGTTTCACCCAACGCTTTCGTCAGCGTTTTGGTCTCACGCCGCGTGAATACCTCAAAACGCTGCCAAGTTAGCCGCCCACTGCGGCCACTGCGCTTGGCACTAGACAGTTCAACTGGATTGGGTTAATGATCACATTTCCTGTACACCCAAACTAAGTTAAAAGAAAACCATGCAGATATTTGACCTCAACGTCTCAGAATCTCTGATACATAAAGTGGTATTGGCGGTGGTGATGTATCTTATCTACCGCCTGTTCAAGCACCTGATAGGCAAAACGATTGTCGCGCTCGCCAACACCAAACAGGCGCATGCTTCACGCACCGCGTTCATTCTGCGCAGCGTCAATATCGCCTTACTGTTCGTTTTTGCCTCGCTGTACCTTATCGCTACCGGCGTCGGTTATGGCGATGTGTCGCTGTTTCTCTCTTCGATCTTCGCCGTGCTTGGCGTGGCCTTGGTGGCGCAGTGGTCGATTCTCAGCAACATCACCGCCAGTTTTCTGATCTTTTTCGTTTTTCCTTATCGCGTCGGCGATTTGATTAAAGTGGTGGAAAAAGATGAAGATGTGCGGGGCAAAATCATTGATATCACCATGTTCCATGTGTTGATCCAGCATGAATCGGGCACCGTCATCACCTACCCGAATAACCTGATTTTACAAAAAGGGGTGCTCAAACTGTCTGCGCCTGCCAAAACCAAAAGCAAATCTCGTCTCTACACTCGTATTGGTAAATAGTTATCGCTCATCCAGCCATCGCGGGCAGAAAACCCGCGTGGCAGCGAGTGATCTTCTGCCCAGCAGAGCGCGTACAAGCAGGCTAAAAACCGAGACGCACGCCCAATGAAATTTGACACGCTACGCCTGATTTTGGGTGATCAACTCAATCGAGAACACTCCTGGTTTCAGCAGCCCAATGAAAACACTTTATATGTGATGGCTGAGCTTGCTCAGGAAACGGGCTACGTGAAGCATCACGTGCAAAAAATCTGCGCCTTTTTCGCGGCGATGCGCGCCTTCGCGCAGGAGCTGCGACAGGCTGGCCACCACGTCTGCTATTTCACTCTTGATGAATCGGCGGCTTACGCCGATCTGCCTGCGCTCTTGCATGCCCTTTGTGATTCGCACTCCATTCGCTATTTTGAATATCAGCAGCCAGATGAGTACCGCCTGCATCAACAGCTCGCTGCATTAGCTTTGCCGGTAGAGAGCCTTCGCTGCATCGATAGCGAACACTTTTTGCTGCCGTTTAGCGATATTTCAAACCATTTTAAGCCCGGTCAACATCGACTGATGGAGCATTTCTACCGTCAGATGCGCAAGCAAAGCGGCATTTTACTCGATACGGATGGAAAGCCCGAAGGCGGCAAATGGAATTACGACGGCAAAAATCGCCGTAAACTAAGCGCCAAAGATATTGCCGAACTGCCCAAACCGCTTGAGTTTCGCAACGACGTTCGGCCGATTTTATCGCTGCTCGAAAAACATCAGGTCGACCATTTTGGTCAAGCCGACCCGTGGCTGCTCTGGCCAATCAACCGCGCCCAGTCGCTTACCTTGCTGGCGCATTTTTGCCAAGTCTGTCTGCCAAGATTTGGCTATTTTCAGGATGCGATGACGGGCGAGCATGAGAGCCAGTGGAGCCTATACCACAGTCGACTCTCCTTTGCGATTAACAGCAAAATACTCTCGCCCCGAGAGGTGATTGACGCGGCCATTCGCGCTTATCATCAAGCCAAAGGGGCCATCGACATCGCGCAGATTGAAGGCTTTGTTCGCCAGATCCTTGGCTGGCGCGAGTACGTGCGCGGGGTTTACTGGAGCAATATGCCGCACTACGCGACGCTCAATTACTGGCAAGCTTCGCGTCCGCTCCCGAGTTATTTCTGGACAGGCAAAACCAAAATGCGCTGCCTGCAACACGCACTGACGCAATCTCTGCAACACGCCTACGCGCACCATATCCAGCGCTTGATGGTGATTGGCAATTTTGCGCTGCTTAGCCAGTGCCACCCCGATGAAGTGGATGCGTGGTATCTCGGCGTCTACATCGACGCATTAGAGTGGGTAGAAATGCCCAACACTCGCGGCATGGCGCTGTTTGCCGATGGCGGAATTGTCGGTACTAAACCCTACACTGCCAGCGGCGCATACATCGACAAGATGAGTGATTATTGCAAAAAGTGCCACTATCAGGTAAAGCAGCGCAGCGGCACGGGTTCTTGCCCGTTCAACAGCCTCTATTGGCACTTTGTTCATCAACATGATGCGCTGTTTAGCCAACATCCTCGTCTTGGCATGGTGTATCGTAACTGGTTAACCAAGCCCGAACATGAACAGCAAGCGATACTGGAAACGGCCAAGCACTATTTGATCCATCTAGAGAGCTTGTAGAGTACGCTTTTTTACTGAAAATCTTCATCTTGCGGATTGGTCAGTAGGCTTTCTCCGCAATGCTGGGCCGCTTTTTCATCTTTCGGATTGCGTAAATTGCAGCTTTCTAACGATAGGCAGCCGCAGCCAATACACCCACCAAGTTCCTGTTGCAGAGCTTTTAGCTGGGCGATGCGCAGTTCTAGCTTGTCATGCCAACTGGTTGCCATCACTTCCCACTGCTGCTTGGTTGGCGCTTGGTGTTTGGGCAACTCGGCCAGCGCTTCAGCGATTTCTTCCAGCGATAAACCCACTTGCTGCGCCGCTTTAATTACCGCGATGCGACGTAAAACACTGCGATGATATCGGCGCTGATTGCCCGCATTGCGCCAACTGCTGATCAACCCTTTTTGCTCGTAAAAATGCAATGCAGAGACTTTGACTCCGGCACGCTTTGCCACGTCGCCGACACTCATTTCCATCTTATTTCTCCTCTGGCGATAAAAAGTGCTTTACCTCAAGTTAAGTTGAGCTTCTACAGTAACCGCAAGTTGGTTATCTAGATGGAGAAAAAACATGAACTTGCGAACTGGAACGCAAAATCGTACCTTGCCTTACTTATCCGGACGTTTTTTTGATGGGATCTCTTCCGGTCTTTTTATGATGGCACTGCCGTGGATTATGCTGCAAACGCCCGATATGGGCTCCTTTGTGGCGATGACAGCACTGGCCTGTACTGCCATCTCCTTTGTACTCACCCCGTTTTTTTCCACTCTGGTTGACCGCCACTCGCGCAAGCAGATCCTAGTGTTCAATCAGGTGCTTCAAGCCAGCACTGCCGCTTTGGTTGCGCTCGCGTACCTGTTCGGTTTGGGCTCTCACCTGCTGCTCGCCCTCGCGCAATTGATCTTCTGGGTTTCGAGCAACCTCGCTTGGAGTACCAACAACGCCTTTACTCAAGAAAACTACGATGCCCACGAGTACGCGGCCATTTCAGGCCAACAAGAAGTGGTGATGCAGGGTACCACGTTAGGTGCAGGGGCGCTTGGTGTCGTGTTACTGGAATGCTGGGGAGTGGTGGAATTTGCCTTGTTTGCCGCCTTCGCTTCGGCCCTTGCCACGCTCAGTTATTGCTTCACACCTTACCGACGTCAATTACGTTTGCATCAACCAAGCCGATTTTGGACACAAATGGCTGAGAGTAAAACCATTTTTTCGGCCAGCCCACGCTTTTACGCCATCATTTTGCTCTCGTGCCTCTCGTATCCGGTGCTGACGTTTCTTAGCAAACTCGTGCCGATTTGGTTTGCCGAACAACAGATCTCCGGTGACTGGTTTGCAGGGTACAACATCGCTTTTGGCTTAGGCTCCCTTATTACGGGCTTGTTGGTCAGCCGCATTTTGGCTTTAACCAGCCCGTTATCCATCATCCAATATTCACTTGGCGCTGCCGCTTTAGCCTTGGTTGGAATGAGTTTTTCCGCTTCACCCGCATTCATTCTGCTCTTTACGGCTGGTTTTGGTTTCTTCAATGCGTTAAACCGAATCGCTCGTATCAATTGGATGCACCACACCATCCCAATTGAGCAGCGCGGTCGGGTGGATGGGGGAATAGGTATGTTCTCCACACTAGTGCAAAGTTTGAGTTACGTGTTGATTGCCATGCTCAACCACTATCAATCAACCCAAAGTGGCTTTGCCATTGCGGCCTTGGTACTGGCGGTGGCAACACTGGTGATTTGGCTGCTGCGCCGAAACGCTCACGCCACGTTGATGTCCAGCGCACCGGAACGCTCTGCCATTTAGTCGGTCAGAAGTTAAAAAAGCCAACCTCGCTTGAGGTTGGCTGACTTACCAGACAAATCGGGGGGGATCAGGAGCTGGTAAAAGATTGAATCTCGACTAGGCTATCGCCAACACACTGTGGATCTCGCTTTTGATGTTGTCCGATTGCGTACCGAATATGGCTTGCAGACTGTCGCCAATGATCAACACTTCTCTTGCGCCTAGCGCTTTGAGCTGGTTGGCGTCTACGTGAGCAATCTCTTTGACTGAGACTCGTAAGCGAGTGATGCACGCATCGACCGATTTGATATTCTCCTTTCCACCGAGCGCGGCAATCACATCGAGCGCAATTTCGGCTGGCTGACCAGCAATCTGCACTTCCTTGAAATCGCTCTCTCGGCCCGGTGTTTTGAGATCCAATTTGACGATCAAGAAGCGGAATAAACCGTAGTAAAGCGCCGCCCACAAAGGACCTATGATGATGAACATCCAAGCGTTGGTCGACATCGGGTAGTAGAGGAAAAACTGAATCGCGCCGTGCGCAAAATCGGTACTGTGTTTGATCTCAAGAAAAGCGGTGATAGCAAAAGCGATGCCGGTTAAAAAGACATGGATCACATACAGCACTGGCGCAACAAACAGGAAAGTGAACTCAATCGGCTCTGTGATACCAGTGAGCCAAGAAGTCAGAGCTGCCGACATCATCAAACCGCCCACCAGCTTCTTACGTTCAGGGGTTGCGCAGTGATACATCGCCAACGCCGCCGCAGGCAAAGCCCACATCGAGTACATAAAGCCACCGGACAAATACCCAGCGGTTTTATCGCCAGCGAAGAAACGCGTCAGTTCTCCGGTAAACTCTTTGCCCGTTTGCGGGTCAATGTAACTGCCTACTTCGAAGAAGAAAGGCGCGTTCCAGATGTGGTGTAAACCGACAGGCAACAGTGAGCGCTCACCTGCGCCATACACCGCCCACGCCAACACCGGATTTTGGTACGCCGCCCAATGGGAAAACGCGTCGAGCGCTTGACCCACTGGTGGCCAAACGAACGCTAACACGCCGCCAACCACGATGGCTGAAAGCCCGGTGACAATCGGCACAAAGCGTTTACCCGCAAAAAAGCCGAGGTATTCCGGCAAGCGGATCGCGTAGAAGCGGTTGTACATCAGCGCCGCGACCGCGCCAATGATCACCCCGCCAAACACGCCCGTTTGTAAAGTTGTCACCCCCATAATGGTGGCATCGGTTTCCAGCCCGCGCAGCCCGGTCACAATCCCCAGAGACGCGTTCATAATGATCAGGCCTACCAGCCCCGCCAACGCTGCCGCACCGTCATTCCCCTTCGACAGACCCAGTGCGACACCAACAGCAAACATCAATTGCATGTTACCAAACACCCCTTCCCCAGCGGCCAGCATCACCTTGCTCAGCGCTTCGGGAATAAAAGCGAACCCCGCGTTACCAATTCCGAGCATCAAACCCGCAACGGGTAATACCGCCACTGGCAGCATCAAAGAGCGGCCAATTTTTTGCAGTTGTCCAAAAACTGTTCCTAACATGTTCCCTCCTCATTGGAGATTAAGCTTCCACATTGCCGCGTTGCGCAGCCGGCAATAACCATCACCGTCAGCTTAACCAAGTTGCAAACGCTCAAGGTTACAAAGCGCTAGCAGTTTGTAAGCAGACACTTACAAAAAACCACGTTTGTAAGCAGCAAATTACAAGAGCGTGAATTGAGTTCACCGCAAGGCCGTAGCATCATGTTGGCACGATAAATAAGCGGTGGTAGTGAACTATGGACAGTAAACTCATCATGGTAGTGGACGATAATCGCGACTTGCGCGAAGCCTTATCGGATTACCTGGGCAAAGCGGGATTTGCCGTGGTTGGTGCGGAAAATGGCCAGCGAATGTGGCAGAAGTTGCAGCAGTGTCAGCCCGATCTGATTGTGCTCGACATCATGATGCCCGGTGAAGATGGGTTTAGCTTGTGCCAAAAACTCAGGCGCCACTCCGACGTGCCCATCATTATGCTCACCGCCGTAGCAGAAGAAGCTGATCGCGTGGCGGGGTTGGAAATGGGCGCAGATGACTACATCACCAAATCCTTCAGCCCGCGCGAGCTGCTCGCACGCATTAAAACTATTTTACGCCGTAGTCAAAACAGCAGCGAGGCCCGCCTGACACGCCGCGTGCGTTTCGCCGATTGGCAACTGGATACCGTGACACGTCAACTCACCCACCTGCCGAGCGAGCAAATTAAGCAACTCAGCGGCGCCGATCTATCACTGCTTGGGCTATTTCTCTCTCGCGCCGAATCGATTCTGTCGCGCGATGACATCGCACGCGAAATTTGGGGACGAGATGCCGACCCGTTTGAACGGGGAATTGACGTACAGATCAGCCGCCTTCGGCACCATCTGGAAGATAAAGATCGCTCCTTGATCCTCACCGTGCGCAACAAAGGCTACATGCTTACCGCCGGAGTGCGTTATGAGAATTAGGTTGCCGCTGCAGTCACTGGCGATGCGCACCAGTTTGTTCTTGTTAGTGGTGATTGTCTCAGCGCAGATCCTCGCCGGGCTTATCTGGTATCAACACGCCAGCGACAAAGACAAAACGGGCCTCATCACCACAGTGCGCAGCCTCGCCATGAGCGCCTCATCCACCATCTCTTTCTTCCAAACTTTGCCTGCGGAATACCGCCATTTGGTGCTCAATCAACTGCGCAACATGGGCGGCACACGCTTTTTTGTCTCGCTCAACAATCACCCGATCACCGTCGATGTGCTGCCACAAAGCGCGCGTAAAACGCTGGTTATTAACGAAGTGACATCAGTGCTCAATCGTGAGCTGACGGGCAGCCCAACCATGTTGGTCGATTTTACCCGTCGTGACGATTTGCGGGTGTTTAACAACGAGCTACCGATTGATGAACTGCCAATGTTGTGGGCGCACTATTCGCTCTCTTACGGTGACCTCAACCCGCCGATACTAGTGATGCAAGTGGAAGTGGCGCAAAACGAGTGGTTCTATCTGGCGGCGGTTCTGCCAGCGCCTTACATCCATTTGGAAACCAGTTATTTTGCCCTTCGCGAATGGTTCACTTTACTGCTTTCGGCGCTCTTGCTGCTGGTGTGCACTTGGTTGGTGGTCAGGCGCGAAATCCGCCCGATTCGCGAGCTGGCTAAAGCCGCAACCTTGATGTCGAGCCGTCTCAAAGTGCCGCAAGTGAAAGAGGCCGGGAGCACCGAACTAAAAGCGGCCATTCGCGCTTTTAACAAAATGAATCGACGTATCGATAGCCACATCAAAGAGCGTGAGATGCTTTTCAGTGCAATTTCGCACGATCTCAAAACGCCGATTGCCTGTTTAAAACTGAGGGCCGATATGTTGGATGACGAAATCGAACGCGAACGCTTTAGCAAAATAGCCAACGATCTCGATTTGATGGTCAAAGGGGCACTGCAATGCATCAAAGCCACCGACATTCACGAAGAGATCGAGTCGGTTGATTTAAGTAAATTGGTGGAGCACATCGCTAGCGGTTTAGATCCTGACGGCAGCCGCATCGAGCTCGAAAGCGAAGAGGAGTGCACAATTTCCGGTAAACCACTGGCGCTCAAACGCTGTCTGCAAAATCTCATCGACAACGCGCTCAAATACGGTCAACGCGCGTTAGTGCGCATCCACAGCGATAGCGACCATCTCTACGTGACGGTTGAAGACAACGGCGCCGGGCTTAGCGAGCTGCAGTTGGAACGCCTGTGTGAACCCTATTTTCGCGCCGACACGCTGACAGAGGGGAACGGGCTCGGGCTGACCATTTCGCAAAGCATTGTCAAAGCACACGGCGGCGAACTGAAGCTGCGTTTGTCAATGCGAGGCGGGTTAATCGCCACTTTATCCTTCCCAAGAGAAATGTTATGAGAACCTTCTTTTTGTCGCTGCTGCTGTGCAGCGGAGCCAGCCAAGCTGCCGAGGTGGAATTTCTCCACTGGTGGACTTCCGCTGGCGAGAAAAACGCGCTCAAGAGGCTAGAGAATGAACTGGCCAAAGCGGATATTCCGCTCAAGCCTGCCCCAGTGATCGGTGGCGGTGGAGACAGCGCAATGACGGTCTTGCAAGCACGCGCTTTAGCCGGCAACACGCCGAGCTTTGCGCAGATTGAAGGGCCAAGCATCAAGTCATGGGATGCGATTGGCATTTTGCACCCCATCAACAAAACGGCCACGACACATCATTGGGACGAGGTGCTGCACCCACTGGCCAAAGCGATCAACAAAACCGACAACGGCTATGTGGCGCTGCCATTAACCTTACATCGCCTCAACTGGCTGTGGACCAACCAGCGCTTACTAGCGCAGTTGCAACTCACACCACCCAAAACCTGGCCTGAACTTTTTCAAGCGATGGAAATCGCACATCAGCAAGGGTTCATTCCGCTGGCGATTGGCGATCAACCTTGGCAGATCGCGCAATTGTTCGAAAGTCTCGTCATCGCCGCAGGAGGCGTCAGTTTCTATCAAAGCGCCTTGGTTGAACTCGATAAGCGCAACATCGATTCGGCGGAGATGCGTCTGGCGCTCAGCCAGTTACGCCACATCAGCCTTCTCACTTCGCATCCGTTACCCGACCAAAACTGGGACAGCGCCACCCAAGCTCTGGCACAAGACAAGGCACTGTTTCAAATTGGCGGCGACTGGATTTTGGGCGATCTGCTTGCACACAAGGTTGCGGTGCCGGAACACATCAGTTGTCAGCCCGCGCCTCAGTCGCGACAAACCTTCCTCTACAATATGGATAGCCTGATCTTTATGGCGAGCAAAACCTTCTCAGCCCAACAAGCAGAAAGGGTCGCCAACCGCTTGGCCGATAAGGATTTTCAGTCCGAGTTCAACCGAGTCAAAGGCTCGATTCCGGTGCGAAACGATATCGACCTTAGCCAGTTCAACCTGTGTCAGCAACGCTCGTACCACGACTTTCTGTTTGCCTCCGCCCATGGCCTTGCCATACCGAGCATGACCGATTCCATGGCGGTCAACCCGGTCACGCAGCAAGCGATCAACTCGGAAATCTTCCGTTTTTTCCGCAATCAGCCAATTTCTGAAGATGAGGTGATCCGCCGTATTGTCTCGATCGCGGCGAGCAATTGAGCACAAAATCAGAGCCGAAACGGGGTAAAAAGTCTGGCCGTGAGCACATTCAATCGCTGCCAGACTCGACGCCAGACAGAGGAGAGATACACTCAAAGAACAAAACTTGGGAGTATTGCCATGAGCAAACACTTATCCATTCGGGCGCTGGAACGCTCGGATTTGCGTTTTATTCATCAGCTCAACAACAATCGCAACATCATGTCTTACTGGTTCGAAGAGCCGTATGAGTCTTATGATGAGCTCGAAGAGCTTTATCAGAAACACATCCACGACGACACCGAGCGCCGATTTGTCGTCGTGGACGAAAAAAGCCAACTGATTGGTTTGGTCGAGCTAATTGAGATCAATTACATCCATCGCAGCGCCGAATTTCAGATCATTATCGCTCCCGCTTTTCAAGGCCAAGGTTTTGCCGCCACAGCGATTCACAAAGCACTCGACTACTCATTCTCGATCCTCAACCTGCACAAAGTTTATCTGCAAGTGGCGCTGAGCAACAAAAAAGCGATCCATCTGTATCAGCAATGCGGTTTCATCGAAGAGGGGCTCTTGGTCGAAGAATTTTTTATCAACGGTCAATATCAGGATGTGAAACGCATGTACATTTTGCAGCGCGACTATCTGAGGGCTTGACGCGTTGATCAGTGCGACAAATTGAGCAAGTTGTCGTGCGCGTCCGGGTGGATGTCGCTCAGTATGAATTGAATCACATAAAATTTGAGGCGATGGGTACACACTCTTGCTGGTATTCATGTCGTGTCGAGACAGCCTATGTATGGAGATCTGCGCAAAATGACTTGGAAGACGGGCAGGCGGTAACCCCGCCCGCTCAGGATGTTACGTCTATTCCATTCATTGCAAGGAGCTCTTATGCCTATCAACCAAATCCGCAACATCGCTTTCATCGGCCAAACGGGCAGCGGCAAAACTACGCTCATCGAAAAACTGCTGTTTACCTGTGACGCTACCACGCACTTAGGCAGCGTCGAGAAAGGCGATACCGTCACCGACTTTGATACTCAATCAATCCAATATCAGCACAGTATTGAAGCCACTCCGGTGACACTGCGCTGGCAGAACCACCGCCTTAATATTATCGACACCCCCGGACAAGGCGAGCTGCTGGGGCGCACGCTCAGCGTCTTTCCGGCCGTCGAAACCACTGCGCTGGTGTTGGATCCGCACACGCCGCTGACTCAAATCTCCGATCGGCTATTTGAGTTTGCAAGTGAGCGGAAAAAATGCCAGATGATCATCATCAATAAAATCGACCACAACGACAAAGCGCTCAGCCGTCTGCTGCGCCAAATTGAAGAACATTTTGGCAGCCATTGCCTGCCTATCAATCTTCCCTCTGCCGATGGCAGCCAAGTAATCGACTGTTTTTTCACCCCTCAATATCAAACACCAACACTGATTTCAGATGTCAAGACCGCTCATGAAACCTTAGTGGATCAAGTGGTGGAAGTGGATGAGGATTTGATAGCGCTTTATCTGGAACAAGGCTCTGAGCTCACAGCGCAACAGTTGCATGACCCGTTTGAAGAGGCACTGCGTACTGGCCATGTTATCCCAATCTGTTTTGTCTGTGCAGAAACGGGCGCAGGCATTGAACTGCTGCTGCAAACCTTGTGCGAATTGATGCCGATGCCCAATGAGGGCAACCCGCCGCTGCTGGAGAAAAACGGCAAACGTATCCGCGTCAACTGCGAGACGCTGGAGCACAGCGTGGCACATGTGTACAAAATCAGCGTCGATCCTTATATGGGCAAACTGGCCTATTTGCGCGTGTTTCAGGGGGAAATCAACACAGGCAGCCAACTCTATATCGGAGAGAGCAATAAAGCGTTTAAGGTCGGCCATCTCTATCAGTTACAAGGCAAGCAGCGCAGTGAAATTTCACGAGCCCTCGCAGGCGATTTTTGCGTGCTCGCCAAAGTCGATGAACTTGAATTTGATTCGATTGTGCACGACTCCCATGACGAAGATGGTATCTCTCTGAAAACGTTAGATTTCCTGCAATCGATGTACAGCCTAAGTCTCAAACCCATCAAACGCGGTGATGAACAAAAACTGGGCGAAGTGTTGAAGCGCATCGTCAGCGAAGATCCATCACTGCGACTTGAACACCGCGTCCGCAGCAATGAGACCATCTTAAGCGGCCAAGGTGAGTTTCATCTCAAAATCGCGCTGGAAAAAATGGCTAGCGTCTACAAACTGGAGGTGGAGACCGAGCAGCCAAGCGTGGAATATTTCGAAACCATCACCCAAGCCGCCGATGGCCAGTATCGGCATAAAAAGCAAAGCGGTGGCGCGGGGCAATTTGGCGAGGTGCATTTACGTGTCAGACCGCTTGAGCGCGGCGAAGGCTTTAAGTTTGTCAACAAAGTCGTCGGCGGCGCCATTCCCACCTCACTCATCCCTGCTGTCGAAAAAGGTATTCTGCAAGCGCTGGAAGAAGGAGCGATTTCCGGTAACCCAATTCGCGACATTGAAGTAACCGTTCACGATGGCAAATTTCATTCGGTCGATTCCAAAGAGATCGCTTTTGTGATTGCGGGTAAAAAGGCCTTCCTCAATGCGGTGGAAAACGCCGGGCCGATTGTGCTTGAGCCGATTGTGCAAATGGAACTGGTGATCCCCACGGCCAGCGTCGGCGATGTCACTGGCGATTTGTCTGCCAATCGCGGTTTGATTGAGGGTACGGAGCCACAAACGAACCACTTCTCACTGATTCGCAGCAAATCGCCGCTCAACGAGCTGCAAGATTACGCACGCAAGCTCAGAGCAATGACAGGCGGTGAAGGCACATTCCAAATGACGCTCAGCCATTATGAGCCCGCGCCTCCTTCGGTACAGAAAAAGGTGTGTGAAACCGCCTAAACTTGCGCGGCTAAGCTACGGGGAGCCTTGCGCTCCCTTATTTTTCTCTTGCGGTTCCGCGATCTGATACAGTTTGTGCTCGGAGCAGGTGGTTTCGCAATTGCACACTTTATCGACACCGACTTGGTTTAACCCGCCGCAACTGCCTTGGATCGCTTTGCGCTTAAACATCACGCCAATCGCCATCAACGCGATGACAATGAGGAAAAAAGCAAATGCGTACAACAAAGTGGTCATGATTTACTCCTTAAACAGCCTGCGCAGCCCTTTGACTTGAAAGCCCTTGATGGGCGAGATCGCCGCCGCAGTATCTGGTGTTGCGATCAAACCACGAGCGCGCTCTCGGCGCGAGCCACAACAATGACTTTTCGACTCGGTGCGACACTCACGTCCTTGGCTTGCCTCAGTCAGCGGCATGGCTCCAGCGCTCAATACGGTAGCAAGAGAGTTGCGCCCGGCTACACGTTCGACCAACACGTTACCAGCTAGCAATTTCGCCAGCGATTTCTGCCCGATGTTTTTTACCATCACCTTGCTGACCTTGGCGGCGAGCAATTGTGCAATCAAGCGTTTTTTTCCGTGACAACCTTCACTGCTTAACGCCGGATTATCTAAATAGTTTAGAACATTGCCGCGATCATCAAGCAAAGCAAAGCGCTGCGCTTTGGTGAAATGGTTCGCGACATTTTGATCGTTAACGGGGACGGCGATGATCATCATTCTTCCTCCAGTGAGAATTTCAACATTTTGCCTTGCACCAAACAGAGCGCGACTTTGTGACGCGCACATTTGACGATATTGCCAAACGTTTGTCGGGAAACCCCCATGCACTGCGCTGCATCTATCTGATTCATTTGCAGAAGATCGGCCAAACGCAGCGCTTCCAGCTCATCGGCATCAAGCGTTTCTGCTTGTAAGTTCGATGCCGGAATGCCGTTAGGCTTAAAACAACTGGCGGGTGGTCGGCAGCCGATATGGCGCGGTTTTCGTGGTCTGGGCATGGTGTTTCCAAAAAGCAAATCGATAACGAAAAGGTAAACCATGTTATTGGCATATGCCAATAACAAAAAGCTCAATGTAAGATTGCACGAAAACAAAAGCCGCATGATGCGGCTTTATAGGGTGGACACTCAGGTGAACGTCTATTTATCGAACGACAAGTTCATCTGGCGAATTTTTTCTTCAAATTCAGCGAGGCTTTCCGCTTTGTAGGTTGGCGCACCGTTAAAGTAACGTGGTTTTTCTGGGAGCATTGCCTCTTTTAACTCACGTTCCTGCTCGTGGTTGTCATGATAGACAGTGACACGATGCGGAATATCCTGCTTGAATGTAGCCATTCTGTTCTCCTTGCTGACTGACCGTAAAAACCAGCCTTAAGCGTAGTAAAGCTGGCTAGGCTGTCAACGACAACAAAGGTGTGGTTTTACAGCCAATTTCGCTGATCTTCTGACAAATCAATAGAAAACAGTAACAAGAGGCAAAATAAGCGAGATTCGACATAACAAAATTGTGATCCAGCACATCAATCACACTACTCAAACGGCCACGGATAGCTTTGTCCAGCCAACAATCAGCACCATAGCGCAGAGTAGCCAAACTAAGGTCGCGCCAAATAAAGTCGCCAGCAGCGAAAAACGGTAGCTGAGGTAATACACCGCCAGCAAATAAGCCGCGTAAGGCAGCAGTGACCACAAACCAAACAAAGCGGTTTGACGCAAATCCTCCATGCTACGCTCACTGCCAATAATAAAGTGGGCAATCAGCGCGAAGGTGGGAAACAGCGGTACTAAACCCGCAATGTAAAAGCTTTTACTTTTAGACAGCAGCGCTATGAGAAGCACCGCAGCCGCCCCTAACAATGACTTGAAGAACAGGCTGAGCACTGGCCTTAACCTCTCGCTTAAAATGTGCGCAAATCGTAAAAGATCGCGCCCAAGAAGCCAGTGACAATCACGGCTAATTCTCGCCCTGTGAGAATTCAGCTCAAATCGGTTGCAGCCAACCGCCCAGTCGCGACGTTGTGCTATGTGCAACGCGCGCCACAAAATGCCAAACAGGTGGCGAAAGCACATCTTCTTTATCGCTTATTCGCTGCCGTATCGTATAATCGCAGCGTTCGTCACAGGGCATATACAATCCTCCAACAAAGAAGTCACAACCATGTCTGCTGCCAGTTTTTTTCGCTTACTCTGTCTTGCTGCTATTTGGGGTAGCTCTTTTCTCTTCATGCGTATCGCCGCGCACAGTTTTGGGCCTGCGTATCTGATTGAATTTCGAGTTCTGTTTGCCGCATTGAGCCTGCTGGTGGTTGCTCTCTATTTGAAAAAAAATCTCGCGCCTTTGTTGCGCCATCCGAAACATTTTTTGATGATTGGCCTGTTTAATACCGCCTTGCCCTTTCTCTGTTTCGCCTACGCCGCGCAAACTCTCAACGCCTCGACATTGGCGGTACTCAACTCCACGGCCGTCATTTGGGGGGTAATCATTAGTTACCTTTGGTACCGCACCCCGATCTCCGCCAAAGGGGTATTGGGTTTGCTGCTCGGCATTAGCGGCGTCGTCGTATTAGTTGGCTGGGATGCGCTACAAATCGGCCAGCAAGCTATCTTACCGATTATCGCCGCCGTCTCTGCCGCGTTTTGCTACGGTATCGCCACCAACTACACCAAAAATGCTCCGCAAATTGCCGCGTTTGATAACGCGCACGGCAGCATGTGGATGGCCGTGCTGTTGGTGCTTCCTCTGCTACCATTTGCACCGATGCGTGAAATGCCGAGCTCCTTTGAGATGCTTTCGGTTACCGCCCTCGGTGTGTTATGTACTGGTATCGCTTATCTGATGTACTTTCGTCTGATTGCTGAAATCGGCCCAGCTTCCGCGTTGTCGGTGACGTTTCTTATCCCTGCTTTTGGTATTTTTTGGGGCTATCTGGTGCTCGGCGAGCCAATTGGTTTAAATACCGTGGCGGGAAGCGTGTTAGTGCTGAGCGGCACTATGCTGGTCACCGGATTTTCACTCAAAGCCGCGCTGAAACCACCAACCCCCAAAGCGGGAGCCATGTAGTTTATGTATGGATTTGTCAGGCAACATTGCAATTGAACACTATTCAATTAAAATTATCGCCTCTTCATTTACGATGGCAATTTCTGATGAATCGAATCCTTACCTGCGCTGCCTTCACAATGTTTTTGTCGGCCTGTACAACCATGAGCCCAGACGAGTGCCGTGTCGCCAACTGGCAACAAATCGGCTATCGCGATGGGCAAAATGGTAATGACCCCAGCATCATTCAGCGTTACAGCCAAGATTGCGCGGAAGCGGGTGTCGTAGCCGATAGCGATCTGTGGCGCAAAGGTTTTCAACAAGGCACCGTACTCTATTGCTCGCCAGATAACGGTTATCGTGTCGGGAAACAGGGCAGGGAATACTACGGTGTTTGTGAGAGCGAACAGTTTCTCAATAACTATCAGTTGGGTCGGCAAGAGTATCTCGTTCAGCAGCGAATTGCCGAGATTGACCGACAAATTGGCGACATCGATCGGCAACTGAACAGCTTAAAGGATTCCGATCAAGATAAGCAGAAGCGCAACGTGCTGCAAAGCAAACGGCGCGATTTAGTCCGAGAACACAGTTCACTGCTATCGCCCTCTTACAACATCAATTTCTCTTTCTGAATCTTATCGGCCAGATGTGTGAAGATTTGGTGAATTTCTCTAATTTTTCGCATCAGGCCGTTGCAAAGCCCCGTTGAACTGGGCACTCTCAAACTTGCCGTAACTGATTGTTCAGGAATAAGAATTGTGAATTTGATTAAACCGTTAACATACTTTTTATCGATAAGTTTAAGCGGATTTGCCGCCGCCGAGGTGACACTGACTGTACCTGACGAGGTGACTTTACTCGTCGCTAATGGGCAAACCCCGAAACTCTCAGGCAGCCTCTTTGCCACCAGTAAAACCGCCACGCTGCCCGATGGCGAGAATCAGATCGTCTTCCGCTACGAGCCGTTTTTTAGCCAAGGCAATGACCGCATCGGCGTTGAAAGTGACGTGATTGTGGCCAAGTTTAACGCCAATAGCAGCGAGCTGAGCTTTGCTCTGCCGAAATACCGCGATCATCGCGTTGCTGAAAGTGAGATCAAACAGCTCAACTGGCAGTTGGTCGATGCCGATGGCCAAACGGTAGAGAAAAAGGAAGACAAACTGATCAAGGAAGGGCTACAAATTGGCCGTGATTTTCGTCGTGAAGTGGAAGACTACAACCGCGCTGGCGGTATTGCCGCGATTGGCGCCCCGCTCACCGTTGCCGCGTTAAAGCCTGTAGTGGAAGGGCATCAAGCCTCAAGCGCCGCTGAAGAGATGCTGCACTTCTGGTATGAAAAAGCCGATGATGAAACCAAAGCACGCTTTAAGGCCTTTATCAATCAGCAGTAATTGACTGTGCCCGCTCAAGAGCGCTGATTTTATCAGGGCTCTTGCTTTTTCAAGCGACATCCACCTCGCTGACTCACTTACCAGACTCACTTACCAATAGCGCTCGTAGAGGATGTGTCCACCTGTTTGACGACGATATTTTTCTAACCCCAAACTTTGCAACACCGCCGTAGTCTCTTTAATCATCTCAGGATTACCGCACAACATGGCAAAACTGCGTTCAGCGCTGATAGTACACTGCAAATGGTCAAACAACGCTCCCGATTGCAATAAATCAGGGATGCGCCCTTTCAGCGCGCCAGCACTTGACTCTCGCGAGACCACGGGCACGTATCTGAGGCGTCCTTGGTAGAGCTCAGCAAGCTGTTCTATCAGGTAGAGATAAACGAGATCTTTCTCGTAGCGAACCGCATGCAACAGAACAATCTGGTCGCAGCGAGGTGGCTGAGTGATGTCGTCAAGCAAAGAGAGAAAAGGTCCGATACCCGTGCCGGTGGCAAACAGCCAGAGATCTTGGGTTGACTTAGGAATCGTTTCTGCCGTGAGATCGCCGTGCGCGGTTTGCCCAACGTAGATCTCATCGCCGGGTTTTAACGCTTGCAGCTTCGGCGTCAATTGCCCTTCTGGGTTGGCGACAATGAGAAACTCCAACCAGTCACTATTGACCGAGGGTGCATTCACCAAAGAGTAAGCACGACTGAGCGCTTTACCATTTTCCCCTGGCAACGCCAGTTTGGTAAATTGTCCTGCTTTGAAATCGAGATTGGCCCCGTTGATACGCAGACTAAATAACTCATCCGTCCAATCTGTACGCTTGCCCACAACCACTCGATTAAAACCCGCCAGTTCTGTCATCGCTACTTCTCCTTGCGCACACATTTAAACAAAAGGTACGTTGCTCTCGCGTCTTAGTAAAGCTTACACCTTACCAATTTCAACACAAATCATCTTTTATTTTTACATTTTGTTAATCCAATCATTACATAATTGTCGCATGCAATTTAGAATAAAGACTCGAAATGGTAAGACGAATCACGAAAAGGAGCGACAATGCATTCGCTATTAGAAGAATTTCCGGTCATCACCGAGATTAAGGTCGCGTGGGGAGAAATGGACGCGCTACAGCACGTCAACAATGTTGTCTACTTCCGCTACTTTGAAACCGCGCGTTTGGAGTATTTTGCGCAAATCAACTTGATGGATGAACTGAAAAAGACACAAATTGGCCCCGTATTAAGTGATACGCAATGCCGTTATCGCATTCCAGTGACCTACCCCGACACCTTGCTCATCGGTTCCAGAGTGACGCAGGTGGGTGAAGATCGCTTTACCATGGAATATCAGGTCGTGAGTAAAAAAATGGGCAAGGTCACCACCATAGGCAGTGCGACTGTGGTGATGTTCGATTTTAAAAATCAGTGTAAAGCGCCACTATCAGAACGCTTAAGAGATGCAATGCTCACCTTGCAGCCCACGCTTAGCTAACGTTCGTACCAGCCTCAGCGCTATGACTGAGGCTTTTTGCTGATAAATCGGCTATAGTCGGGCAAAATTATCTCTCACGACACCTCCGATGAAAGCACTGAACGATCTGAACATTTTCGTGGAAACCGCTCGTCAGGGCAGTTTTTCAAAAGCAGCCAACAGCCTCGATCTCACTCCTGCCGCCGTCAGCGCTGCCATTAAACGCCTTGAAGAGCAGATCCATTTCCCGCTGTTTGTTCGCTCGACGCGCAGCTTACGCCTCACGGGGGATGGCACGCTTTTCCTGCAAAAAACCAGTGCAGCGCTCAACTTGATTGAAGAGGGTCTCAATGAGATCAACTGCGCTCGGGGCGAATTGGCCGGGCAGCTTTATGTCAGCGCCCCTTCCGATTTTGGCCGCAACATGCTCTTGGAGTGGATTGATGAGTTTATCGAACTGCACCCGCGCGTGATGGTCAAACTCGACCTGTCAGACAGCCTTACCGACATGTATAGCCAGCCCGTCGATGTCGCTATTCGCTACGGCGAACCAGCCGATTCGAGCTTAATTGCTATTCCTCTGTGTAAGTCCAATGAGCGCATTTTGTGCGCATCACCGGAGTACGTCGCCCCTCATGCGCCGCTTCGCGAGCCTAGCGACCTGCTTCAGCACAACTGCTTGTGCTACATGCTCTCTGGCTCGCTGCACAACAAATGGCAGTTGCATCGTCAAGGAGAAACGGAAAGCGTGCTCGTCAGCGGCAATCCAACCACCAATGACGGCGAAGTGGCGCATCGCCAAGCGTTAAAAGGTAAAGGCGTCGCGTATAAATCGCTGATGGATATTAGCCAAGATATTCTAAGCGGCCGATTGGTGCGCGTGTTGCCTGAGTGGGATGGCGGCGTGGTACCGATTTACATGATGTGTACCGATCGGCGTGCAATCACGCCACTTATCCGTACTTTCCAAGAATTTGTGCAAGAGAAATGCTGCCAGCAACGTCAAGCGGTACTGGCAGCAATTGAGCAACATTGTCAGCTAAACCACGCAGAACTAAGCCACGAATGAGAGCGGACGAAGGTGCAGGTATTCTAAAATATCGGCACTGTCCACTTGTTGCTTGAAGGCTTGAAAGTGGTCGCTGGCGACGTGTCTATCAAGACTTTGCTGCGAACACCAGATCTCTTGCATCAAAAAAAGGCCTTCGATTTGGCTGTCGGCAAAAAGCTCATACTGGCAGCAGCCCTCTTCCTGACGAGTCGGTTCAAGCAGCGCTGTGAGTAAACCGCGCACTTGTTCGATGTGCTCAGCGTGCGCTTTAATTTCCACTAATAGATGAATCATGATTTAGATCTCGGTAAAAACCGTTTCGGCTGGCCAGCGCGATTTCGGTAGTTTGGCATTAAAATCGGCTTCACTGTGATAGCCCAGCGGTACGATCACTAAACTGGTCAGCCCTTTATCACGCAGACCAAACTCTTCATCGAGCACTTTGGCATCGAAGCCTTCAATCGGCACCGCGTCAATTTCCATCGCAGAAGCGCCCAAAAGCAAGGTCCCCACGTTCAAATAGACTTGTTTCTCCATCCAGTGATGCGCATCTTTGAGATCAAAACGGTGCAAATTTACAAAAAAGGAGCGACCATTATGCATGCCAGTTTTGCTCGCTTCATCGGCAAAACGCCCATCTTTATCTTCGTTTTCAAGGAGATCCAGTAGGTAGTTTTCATCAATGCTGGTTTTGGCACAAAATACCACAACGTGTGATGCATCCAGCACCTTACGCTCGTTAAAAGCAAAACCGCCTTGAGTCGCTTTGGCAATGCGCGCTTTGCCCTCGTCGCTGCTTGCAACGATAAAGTGCCAAGGCTGAGAGTTAACGCTCGAAGCACTCATACGCAGTAGCTCTTTGATCTCTTCAACTTTCTCTGGCGCAATTTTTCGGCTGGCATCAAATGCTTTGGTGGAATAACGGGATTTGGCGGCGTGAACAATACTCATATTTTCTCCAATTAGTGGACCCGTGGTCCTTCATGTCGTTTGTGTGGCTAATCTAACCAACTGAACCCATTTGAAAAACCGCCAGTGATTAACTTCTTTTTCAAATTTTTTTTGAAAATAGCCTGAGCGAGTGTCCGAGCAAGAATTTTTCTCGGCAGAAACGGACAAGAAAATGGTGAGTTATTGAAGATAAAAGGAAGCGTTGAGAAAACAAGTGGGCCCACCACCAATCGAGCAGCCGTTACTCTAGAGTAAGAGCAACGTAATTGGTCACAAACGGAGTGATGGTGGCTTCTCCCGTCACATAGTAATCGTTTCCAACGCCGGAGGTGTTTAATTTGAAATAGTAAGTTCCAGACGCGAGCGTAATACCTTTATCGTAATCCGAATTAAAGCTGACTTTATCATCCACCAGCCAGCCCTCTGGGGTGACTTCATAGAGAAAACCTTGACATTTCACAGAGCCAATTCTTGGATGCACGCAACTTTCCAGTACGAGTTGCGTCTTGGACTGCGGATTTTTCTCCGTCTTGGTGACTTGGATAGAACCAAAATCTTTTCTCGTTCTGGTGGCCTCGGTAGTGTACATACGCTCACGTTCAACACTGTAGCTTTTCTCATTTTTCACTACGCTGTCTGTGCCGCCGACCGAACCTAAAACACCGTTGATAGCACCATTGACGCCATCATTCATCACTTGGCTAATATCATTACTGGCGCACCCAGATACGGTTATTGCCACCGCCAAGACCAACATCAGCTGCTTCATTTTTCACCCTTAATCAATATGCGATGCTTGTAAAAATTCACACGTAAAAAGCACCGGTTAAAATATCAGGTTAGTTTTATAGCGAATTCGCTTTTTGTTTTCACATATATTCACTACATAAATACAACAATCAGCCAAAGTCTGGCGTTAAATCATAAAGTAACGCGCTACAATTTATAAAAGAGTTAGCAACACCCCTTTCATTTTTATCCAATACCACCTCCTTAAACAGTGGTAAATACGAAGATACTTGCGCAAAATAGCGGTCAAATTCACATTACCTATATATTGCAGAGGTAACGGGCCTTCATTCGAGAAAGCGCAAGGTTACCCACCCCAAACAAGGAAAGAAAATGCATCACGCACTGACGTTTCACCACGAAGGACTGACGTTCACCCCGCACTATTTTAACGTACCGTTGGATTATGCAGACCAAAGCAAAGGCGAGATTGAGATTTTTGCCCGCGCCGTGCGCCGCACTGGTGATGAGGAAAAGCCTTGGCTCGTTTACTTTCAAGGTGGACCGGGCTTTCCAGCGGGCAGACCAACAGGCAACAGCGGCTGGCTCAAGCGTGCATTGCAACAGTATCGTGTACTGCTTTTGGACCAACGTGGCACAGGCAATAGCAGCGTGATCAGCCATCAGACGTTAGCCGAGCTCAGCGCGCAGCAGCAGGCCGAGTATCTGCAACATTTTCGCGCCAATAACATAGTGCGCGATGCCGAGTTTATTCGCCGTGAGTTAGGCATCGAAAAGTGGGCCATTTTAGGGCAAAGTTTCGGTGGTTTTTGTTCCCTCACGTACCTATCGCTGTTCCCAGACAGTCTACTGCGCAGCTACATCACTGGTGGAGTGCCATCAATTTCGCGCCACCCCGACGATGTCTATCAGGCGACGTTTAAGCGCACCATGGACAAAAACCGCGCCTTCTTCGAACAATTTCCGCAAGCGCAAACTCTCTGCCAGCAGATCGCCGACCATCTGCTGGCACATGATGAATATTTACCCAACGGCCAGCGTTTTACCGTCGAGCAGTTCCAACAAACAGGTATTCACTTTGGCATGAGTGACACCTTCCTTACGACCTACTATTTGCTGGAAAATGCCTTTATCAACCTGGACGGCAAAGCGGCGCTACGCTATGAATTTTTGCAGCAGATGCAGGAACAACAGTCGTTTCACACCAACCCAATCTACGCCATTTTGCATGAGTCGATTTACTGTCAGGGTTTTGCGTCAAACTGGAGCGCGCACCGCGTGCGCCAAGCGCAGCAAGTGTTTGACTATCAGCCGGGTCAAGCATTTTACTTCACGGGGGAAATGGTCTTCCCTTGGATGTTTGATCAATACACCAATCTTAAACCACTTAAGCAAGCGGCCGAGATCCTCGCACAAAAAGCCGATTGGGACGACTTGTATGATGCCGAACAGCTCAAGCGTAACAGCGTACCGGTAAGCTGCGCGGTGTACGCTGAGGATATGTTTGTGGAGATGGATTTCAGCCGAGAAACTTTAGCGCTGATGCCCAACGCCAAAGCGTGGATCACCAACGAGTATGAACACAACGGCTTACGTGCCGACGGTGAGCGCATCCTAGATCGCTTAATCGCTATGGGCGAGCAGATAGCCGCCAATCAGAGCATGCCTCGCTAAGCGGCGCTCTCATCCGTGAGTTAACAAAAACAGCAACCGGACGATCGTGCCCGGTTGCTGTTGCTTATCTTTTCTCAACGTTAAGGCTTTATTTCACCTCTTTAAAGCGCGCAGTGAAATGTCGCAGTACGGGCGGCTCGTAAGTAAATTCCAGCCCTTTGACGTTCGCCGCGTTGGCTTTAACCTTTTCAAACGCTTCGATAATAAAATCCATGTGCGTTTGCGTGTAGGTTGCGCGGGGAATGGTAAGACGCAGCAGCTCCGCTGGGGAGGCAAGCTGCTTACCTGTTGCCGGGTCACGCCCGAGCAGCAAAGATCCAATTTCCACCGAGCGAATCCCCGCCACTTTGTAGAGCTCACACGCCAGCGCATGCGCCGGGAACTGCTCCGCCGGAATGTGGGGTAGTAATTTTCCAGCATCAACAAACGCCGCATGACCGCCTGCTTGTTGGCAAACGATACCCAGCGCTTCTAACCCATCGACTAAATATTGCACTTGGCTGATGCGATAGGCGAGCCACTCTTGGCGCATGCCGTCATACAGGCCAACCGCTAAACGTTCCATCGCGCCACCTTCCAAACCGCCATAGGTTGGAAAACCCTCTTGCACCACACACAAGGTACGACATTCGTTGTACACATCCAGCATGCGCTCGTCTTTAAAACAGAGCAAACCACCCATCTGTACCATGGCGTCTTTTTTCGCCGACATCGCCAACCCATCGGCGTAGCGGTAAGCTTCTAAGGTGATTTCGGCAATGCTTTTTTCCTGATAACCCGGCTCGCGCTGCTGAATAAAATAGGCGTTTTCCGCAAAACGCGCTGAGTCCATAATCACCGGAATATCGTAGCGCTGCGCGATTTCATACACCGCTTTCAAGTTGGCGATCGACACAGGCTGGCCGCCCGCAGAGTTGCAAGTGATGGTGCTAACAATATAGGGAACATTGGCAGGCCCGGCTTCAAGGATGGCGTGCTCGAGCTTTTCTAAATCAAAGTTGCCCTTAAAATCGGCGGTCACCGAAGTGTCAAACGCCTCTTCGGTGTAGACGTTTTTCGCCACACAGCAGTTGATTTGCGTATGCCCTTGCGTGGTGTCGAAAAAATAGTTTGATAGCGCCACCATTTTACTGCGATCTAACCCTTTCTCCTGTTCGCGTTTTTTAATCAGCACTGGAATATAAATTTGCTCAGCGCCACGCCCTTGGTGCGTTGGGATGGTGTATTGATAGCCAAAAATATCTTGTACTGCATTTTTTAAGGCGTAGTAACTGCGGCTACCGCTGTACGCTTCATCACCACGCAGCATCGCCGCTTGCATGTCTTGCGTTACTGCGCCAGTACCACTGTCGGTCAACAGATCGATAAACACATCTTCGCTGTCGAGTAAAAACGGATTCATACCGGCATTGATAATCGCCTGTTGGCGATATTCTTCTGTGGTGCGTTTTACTGGCTCAATAACACGAATACGAAATGGTTCTGGAAGATGTTTGAAATTGTTCATTATTATTACCTTTCTTGCAGGTAATCAGATCCCGCCCGAATAGAGACTCAGAATATTCAGGATAAATATATTTAAAGCGTACTTTTTCGCACGCTACGGAAATAACCGTTCGCATGTGAATGAGTAAGCAGATTGTGGGATCCTGATTAATTAACTGTTTATTATTAATTTAAAATCAGACAGATAGTGGAAAACCCACCAATAGAAGAGACTATGCAGGAAAGAAGAAAGCGATTTTGTAATCTTTAGTAAACCAATAACTTGAGTAGTTGTGCATATCCATATCACCACCATTTGAAATCGGATTGTTTCAAATTTGTCATACGAATATCAATATAATCAATATTAGTGAATTTCACTATAGTTTATTTTGCGATATTTACCTCGTTTTTAGAATTTATCACTCTATTATCAGTCAATGTGCAAGCAAGGACATGAGAATAATAGAGTGCTTTCAAAGGGATGTCGCCACGACCCACAACGCCGTGGCGAGTTTTATCCTTTAGCGTTTATCGTGAATCACTTCGTTGAGTAGGCGATCAATCACAGTAACCACTTGTTCACTGGACGATTCCATTGATTCTAGTTGGCTGACTAAACGGTTCATATCGCGCTTGCCGCCCGCATCCAACGCGGCGCGGCCAGCGTCGTGTACACGCTGATGTGGCGTTTTCAAGCTGCCATAGCTGGCGAGGTGGCTGTATTGCTTGGCGCCTTGTCCTTCAAAGTACCAGCGCCCCAAACGGCATTCGCTGTGACTGTTCACCACAGTGTCGAATTTGCGGCGGTTAATGCTGTCGTAGACATTATTTTTCCACACTGCATGGTCTAGCTTCACCGTGTCAAGGAAGGCTCGGGTTGTCGCCACGCGGATCACCTCCTGCATCTGGCGGGATTTAACCACCACATCGCTGACCACAGCGCCGATTTGTTCTGACGAGCTGGCGACTTCTAACGAGTAAGTCTGGTTTTTGCCGATCGACTGCTTGATGTCTGAGGTTTGCACAATCACTTTGTTGACCAGCTCTTCGATTTGCTCGCTGGCCGTGTGCGCTTTGCCCGCCAAAGCGCGCACTTCATCCGCCACCACGGCAAAACCACGCCCAGCTTCACCAGCACGCGCCGCTTCAATCGCAGCATTGAGCGCCAACAAGTTGGTTTGTGCAGAGATCTCTTGAATCGTATGGATAAGTTGGCCGATGGAGGAAGCGGTATTTTCCAACACCTGCGCCCCTTGCATATTGCTGTTGGCCTGCTCATTGATGCGTTTTGCACGACTTTCCAATCTTGCCAGCGCAGCGTGCGTCTGTTCGAACATCTCGTCCAGTTCGACCAGCGACTCGCGTTCACGAATCAGCTCTTCGGCGCTAGAGGCAAGCCCGGTGCGAATCGCTTCAAGCATAGTGCCGCCTTGTAGTTGGCTTCGCACAAGGGCCGACTCAATAAAACGCGATTCTTTCAGTTCTTGTATTTCTCGCTCTTTTTGCTCAATTAAGGCAGAAAACTCGGCGATTTCGGTGGCATGTTGTTGTTTGGCAGCATCCAATTCACTCTGTAATTGGCGTATTTCTGATTTGAGTTTTTGATTAAACATGACTGGCTTTCCTGGTCTCTTCTCACCCTTTAAGCGAAAGGGCGAAATGGCGTTTCTTTTTAACTATTATTCTCATCACTTCAGGGCACAGCACACTCGCCGTTAGGGCTCATACATTGCGCGGGAGTGGCAGCAATCAACCTCCCTCACCTAAGCAGATGTATTTTCTCACTAGTGCCACGGTTTTAATATGGGCGAACTCTGAAGCACGGCTTTTTTTCTGTGACTGCACTTACGTTTATTGGTAAAACTAGTCAATCGACACGCACGTGCCAGTGCATTAAATAATCAACCAGACTCACATCAAGCTACTGAAAATTGTCACAATACCTCAATAGTTATTGGTGTTCAGTAAGCACTTACCGATAGCCAAATCGGCAAAGATGTCGTGGTGTAGTACATGGCTTACATCGCCAATGTAGAACATCCACTTCAATGCATCATTAAGCTGCTTGTTGTCGACAAGAGCCAGCAGATATGCATACCATTCAATACTTACAACACCATGAAAGAGTTAGAAATCACTCGCAAACTGCTCAGTGAAACGAATCTGTCACGCTCTGATTATTAACGGCTAATCTTTAAGTAACGAACAAGAATAAAAGTGATGCTGCCTATGTTGCCTATGCCTACTCGCCCTTTTCTGTCCAAGCTCGCCTTTCTCCTCACCTTGTTGCCTTTTGCCGTTTTTTCCACCACTGAAACGGCGAGTACCCAGCCAAATGAGATCCACTACTTACCGATGAGCATTGGACTGTTCGGCGGTTTGGCGATTTTTCTCTATGGCATGGAGAAAATGTCCGATGCGCTAAAACGCGTCGCGGGCAACAAGATGAAGCAGTGGCTTGCCAAACTGACCACCAACCGTTTAGCGGCGGTCGCAACTGGTACGGGCATTACTGCGATCATTCAATCGTCGTCGGTGACCACGGTCTTGTTGGTGGGTTTTATTTCAGCGGGACTAATGACGCTGCCGCAAGCGATTGGCGTGATTATGGGCGTAAATATTGGTACCACAGTTACCGCACAAATCATCGCCTTTAAAGTCACCAAAGCGGCGCTCGCGATGGTTGCGATTGGCTTTACGATGTTCTTTGTCTCGAAAAAAGAGACCACCCAGCATTACGGCAACATGTTGTTTGGCTTAGGATTGATTTTCCTTGGCATGAATCTGATGAGTGAGGCGATGGAGCCGCTGCGCAGCTACCAGCCATTCATTCAGTTAATGGCGCACATGCACAATTTCTTTCTGGCGATCTTAATTTCGGCCCTAGCGAGACAAAAACGCAATTGCAGACCAAATACATTGACGCAGCGTTTCTTCCCACCCCTGACATCGCGCTCGATCAGGCGAAACTGGAGATTGGCCGAGTCGGACGACGGGTCTGTAACATGCTCAACATGTTGCCTCCGCTCGCGCCAGATTGTAAAAAGCGCCAAGAGGTGCTCGCGGTGAGAGACAAACTCAAAGAAATTGAAGCGATTGAAGAGGAAGTCGATCAACTGCACGGCGCGATTCTTTCCTATCTTGGCCAACTGCGCAAAGAGCCACTTTCTGATCAACAAAGTGCGCGGCAGATCAAATTGATCAGCATTAGCCCAGAGATGCGCAAGACCTTAGACACAGTCCAAGAAAAAGTGAACCACACGTTACTGGATGCGGTTAACTCGGTGCGGCGCAGCGATGCCGCCGAAGCGCAAGCAGTAATCAACGCCAAGCGTGAGCTCAATGCGTTGATTGATGCAGTGTTGGCCCATCAGGCGCAACGATTGGCGCTGCAAGATGGCAATCGCCTGCGAGTTTTCCGCTATGAGATGGAGTGGGTGGAATCACTCAAACGCGTGTATACCTTAGCCAAACGGATGGCAAAGGTGCAACTGCGCAACAGTGCCAGTGAAGAAGAGAGCCAATCGATCGCCAGTTAGCTATTGATTTTCCGACGAGCCCAATGAACCCTCACGCTCAAGCAAACAAAAGGAATGCCGTGGCATTCCTTTTCTGTGGGGACTTGCAAGTGGCACTTACGCCGGATTAGCGGCGTTTGGCAAGTACTTGGTCGATGTCTGCGGCGCTGTGTCTTTCGGCCACCATCTCCCACTCCTCGCCCCAAGTGCGGTTGACAATACGCCCGCGTTGCACGGCGCTACGCTGTTCGATCGCTTTTGCCCAGCGCACCACGTTTTGATAGCTCGCCACATCCAAAAACTCCGCTGCGTTGTACACGGTACCGAGCACCAAATTGCCATACCAAGGCCAGATGGCGATATCGGCGATGCTGTACTCATCACCCGCAATGTAGGCATGTTTGGCTAACTGTTTATCCAACACATCCAGTTGGCGTTTGGCTTCCATGGTAAAACGGTTGATCGGGTACTCAAATTTTTCCGGCGCATAGGCGTAGAAATGGCCAAATCCGCCACCAAGATACGGCGCCGAGCCCTGTAGCCAAAACAGCCAGTTCATCACTTCAGTGCGCGCAGCGAGATCGCTCGGCAGGAAATGACCAAATTTTTCTGCGAGATAGAGCAAGATGTTGCCCGACTCAAACACATTGATCGGCTGCTCAGCAGAGCGATCGACCAGCGCGGGGATCTTCGAATTGGGGTTGACCGCCACAAAACCAGAAGAGAACTGATCGCCATCGCCGATTTTGATCAGGTGCGCGTCATATTCCGCTTGTGAAACGCCGAGCGCTAGTAACTCTTCGAGCAAAATGGTGACTTTTTGCCCATTTGGCGTGCCCATTGAATAGAGCTGCAACGGATGTTGCCCTACCGGAAGCTCTTGTTCAAAGCGCGCACCGGAATCAGGTCGGTTGATGCTCGCCCACTGACCGCCGTTGTCCGCATTCATGGTCCAAACTTTGGGTGGAATGTAGGTATCTGCCATGATGTTTCCTTGTGTTGTTGAAGGGTGGCTTAACCAATATCAGGGCAAGGGAGGAAAAACAAAAGCACTCAAGACAAAACATTGTCGTCTTATCTAGAACATTTGGTTATGTAAACGAAAAACCGGGCAGGAGTGCCTGCCCGATCTGATTTTCAGTAAAACAAACCACTTAGTGTTGCAGTTTCAGTGTCACGCCGTTGTAGCTCGAATAGCCACGCAGCATCACATGGTAGGTGGTGCCAGGTTGCGCATTGACCGAACAGCTCTCGCTGTTGCCGTTGCGATAAGGGCGACAATCCCAAGAACTGGTGGTGGGTTTGCTGCCAGCCTTGAGATAGAGATCCGCATCGCCGCTGCCGCCAGAGATGGAAACCACCGCACTCGCTGCACTGTCCACGGTAAAGGTGTAGTACTCAAGCGAACCGGATGCGCCAGAGAGGTTGTTCACTGGCACGCCATTGACCAACACACGTGAGTTGTTGGTACCACAGCTGGCGTTGACACCCACTTGGTTAAACGCATCAACCACATCGTTCACGCTGTATCCCATGTCACCAGCCGCTTTTGCTACGCCACAAGCACCAGCATCAAAGGTACTGCTCGCGGTCCAATACAGTTGGTTTGCCAAGGTAAACACTTCAAAGCCTTTGCGCACGTTCCAACCGGATTTGTTCGCTAACAGATAGAAAGCGCGGTTGTAAACACCACTGGAATGGTGTACGTCCAAACCGTTGTAGTATTGCGAGGCGTGGTCGATTGAGCGTCCATCGCGTGATGGCTGTTCAAAGTAGCGCAGACCGCCGCTCGATTTGAAAATATCCGCCCCAACTAACCAGTCAACGCTGCCTTTCATGTAAAACTCAGCCGCTTCACCAGCGATATCGGAGAAGGCTTCGTTCATACCGCCGGACATGCCGCTGTAAATCAGCCCTGAGTTTTGCTCAGTAAAGCCGTGGCTCACTTCGTGGGCACTGACGTTGATATCAACCAATGGATAGAAGGTTGAAGCCCCGTCACCGAAGGTCATCGCAGAACCATCCCAGAACGCATTCTCATAGTTACTGCTGTAGTGAACGCGCATGGTCAGTTTGAACGTCAGCGGAGCCGTGTTCATCCAATCTTGATACATGTCGTACACCACTTTACCGAAATAGTGTGCATCATTGAGTGGGGAGTATGCGCCGTTAACCGCTTTGTAGTCGTTATAGTTGCTTTCACCAGGACAGTTATAGCTGTATGCGGTACTTCCCGAGGTTCGGTTCTTCAAGTCAACGGTTTTGACCACACTGTTGTCCATGGTACAGGTGGTGCCCACTTTGTCGATGACAAAACCCGGGTAGTTCGTACCGTACTCATAGCGGCCTGTTTTGCTGTTTCCGCCAGGGCCAGTACCGTGCGCCGTTGCATGGTTAAGGCCATCCCAGCTTTGCAGCACTTCGCCACTGTTGGCATCAATGAACATAAACGGACGAGATGGCTCTTCTTCAGCAACAAAGAAGCTGACTAAGTAAACCACTTGCGCTTTGTTATTTTCATCAAGGCGCACCATCAGTTGACCGTTCTCGTTTTCAACCTTAAATGGCTGGCCGTTGAAGCTGATCGTCTGGTGGCGCTGTAGCGCGATGTTGATAGCTTGTTTGAGGTCGATAGCTGGTTTCACCGAGGCCACATCGCCTGCGATGCCTTGCGCCATGGTGCCATAAACATTGCTTAAACCTGACTGAGTTTCTGTTGCGACCACCGCAGTGTCAAAGACAGGGATCCCTTGGTAAGTCTGCTGATAACGGACTCGTACCTGACCGTTAGGAAGCTGAACACTCTTGACTGCCTGAAAGCCATTGTCGACTGGAGCCACACTTTGTGCCTGTAGCGAAAGCGCCTGCTCCAAGATATTGCTATCGGATACGGGGACCATCTCGGCGGCTGTGACTGGAAGAGAACAGATGACTCCGGCTGCAATCAGCCAAGGAATTTGACGTTGGTTGTGTTTCATTCTTGATTCCTGTTGATATAGTTTTTCCTTCTCCAACCTCATCTATGCGGTTGAAGGCCAGCAGAACACCGCTGGCACGAGAAAGATGGTCAACAAAAATTCACTCAGCCAATTTTTTATAAAAATAAATTTAACCACATGTATACAAAATGATACATATTATTAACATTAAGACGTTCAGTATTGATTGATTTTATAAAATACAACTATAGAAATCAGTCAATTATTCGCTAATTATATTTTTGTGCTTATTTGTTTTGACACAGAGTTATCAATAATATTACTGCGAACATTCTCTCAGAATCTCACTTAAGAATTTGATTTATTTGTGTTATATGCAGGGTTCATTCACAAGGAGAGTTCATGAAAATTGCAATTTTGGACGATTATCAGGATCAGGTGCGGCGCCTTAGCTGTTGAGCAAAACAGCTACGAGCTATACTTTCGCTGTGCGTTTGAGAACATCAACGCGTTTGCCAGTGGTAAAGCGCAAAATATCGCCAATCCTGAGACACTCACCGCACAAATAAGCGCGATTTAACATCTGTTTGTACCTGTTTGATTCGTCAACACTGCTAGAATGGCAATCTGTGCTTAGCAAACGATAACCACGTGAAACGGAGTCACCATGATCAGTTGCAGCCAATATGACTACATTGAAATCGCCTGCTTATACGGCATTGCGGTTGAGTTAACTTTAATCAACGGCAACAGCATTTCCGGATTGGCCCTCACGACCAGTTACAACCAACAGAAGCAGGAATGTATGGAGATTGAAGTTGGCGGCGATGCGGTGTTGGTGCCCACCAAACAGATCCTCGCGATGACCGCGCTTTGCGAAAATCCCCATTTTACTCAAATTGAATTCACCCAAGAGTGAGGTGAGAGAGAAGGAAGAAGAGGAGCCTTGCCGGGCCCCTCTTAATGTAAGGAACGAATTAGATAACTGACGGGCGAAACTTCGCCAAATAGTTAGTGAAATTGTGCTCTTTGCTGATGTGTCTACTTAAGCCGATTAGAATTTATAACCACCAGTGAACATCACAACCCAAGGGTCAATCGTCACATCGGTTTTATAAGCCGTACCATTGTGCTTATACGTCGCTTCGGTATCGATATCGGCATACCACAAAGAGGTGTTGAGGAACCAAGTGTCATTCAGCGCATAGTCGACACCGACGTTGGCCACCAACCCCCAAGAATCTTCTAAGCTCAGATCCGACAGGCCCACCGCTTTAGCGCGATCGTTAAATCCTTCATCAAAGAACATGGTGTAGTTCAAGCCCGCACCAACGTAAGGGCGCCACGTGCTCTCTTTGGTACCAAAGTAGTACTGCACCATGAAGCTCGGTGGCAAATGCTTGGTTTTGGCAATGTTGTCCAAACCGCCCAGTTCAGTCGAAATGTTGTGGCTAAATGGCGTTGCCGCCAGCACTTCGAAACTGATGTTGTCGGTGTACATATAACCGAACGTTAAACCAAGCTGGGTGTTTGAGTCGACTTCCAACTCATTAGAGGATCCCAGAATCTTATCACTGCTGTCGTTTGGCATCACAGAGGCTAAACCGACGCGTAAGATGTAGTCGCCTTCTGCATGCGCAAGAACGTTTGCGGAAAAAAGCGCTGCAACCACTGCAAGACTAGAAAGTGTTTTTCTCATTGTTTATTCCTTTTATGTAGGGCTAAATTATCTTTCTAATTTGTAATAATTTTTTGTTGCGCGCATAGTAGCACATAATAACCCTACCATTTTGATGGAAATCAATTTGTAAAAATTAGTGACGCTTTGATTACAAAAATGCTTCACCGAACAACATTTATTGCAAATAAACCACAATCATGTAATGCAAATTGCGTGTGTCACACTTAGATTGCATTCAGTCAAGAAACGAGCAAATGAGGCAAGCTCAGTTTAGTGCGAAGTTGCCAAAGGTAAGGGTTTAAGCGGATTGTCCTTAAAGGAAAGCAGGAAGGCGTCACTGCGCCTTCATTTTCTCGATCACTTTTTTACCGATGTATTCGCCAATCGGAATGGCCGAGGTGGCGGCGGGGGACGGAGCATTACACACATGCAGGCTACGTGGGCTCTCCGCAAATAGAAAATCATGCACTAAGCTGCCATCCGAGAGCACCGCTTGGGCGCGAATACCGGCGGGATAAGGTTGCAGATCCGCCAAGGTGATGTGAGGGCAATATTTGTTGACCAATTGCAGATAGCCCGGCTTCCACCACGAGTTGATAAACTCTTTCACTCCGGTGCGCAAATGTTTGGTGGTTACTTTCCAAAAACCGGGAAACGCCAACATCTGCGCGCTATCGCGCCAACTGAAATTGAACTTTTGATATCCTTCCCGCTTCCAGCCTTGTACGGCGTTTGGGCCAACCGTCACACTGCCATCAATCATTCGAGTCAGGTGGACACCAAGAAACGGCAAGTCTGGATCGGGGATTGGGTAGATCAAATGCTTCACCACCTGATTGTGGTGAGCTGGCAAGCGGTAATACTCGCCGCGATAAGGAATGATCTGAAAATCAGTGGCAATGCCCATCATTTGAGTGAGCCGATCCGCCATGAGCCCGCCACACGAGATCAGAAATCGCCCGTTGATCTGCACGCTTTGTCCGTCAGAAACGCACGTGATCTGCACTTCTTCTGCGTGCTCTTCAATTGCCACCACTTCGCTTTGCAAACGTACTTCACCACCGCATTCGATAAACTCCTGCGCCATTTTTTCCGTCACCTGCTTGTAGTCGACAATACTGGTCGACGGCACATAAATCGCGCCAAGGCCAACGATATTGGGTTCCGCCAGTTTCAGTTGCGCAGCATCAAGCCGTTCAACCTCAATGCCGTTGGTATGACAGCGCTGATAAAGCGCCTCCATCCGTTCCATTTCTGCCCCGCTTGTCGCCACCAACAGCTTGCCGCAATTCTCCACCGGGATCTGATGCTTAGCGCAAAACGCCTTGGTCGCTTCTACGCCGCGTTTGCAAAAATCCGCCTTCAAGCTGCCCGGCGCATAGTAAACGCCCGCGTGGATCACCCCGCTATTGTGACCAGTCTGATGTTTGGCAAACTGCGCTTCTTTTTCTAACAGCAGCACCGATTTATCGGCAAACTGGCGCTGTAATTGCCACGCGGTGGAGACACCCACAATGCCTCCGCCAACGATGATGTAGTCATACACGTTTTGCTCTCCTCTATGCGGTCGCCACAGGCGGCTGCGCTTTATATGCCCGGCTACTGTAAATAAAAATCCCGCTAAAAATCGCGAGCGAGAGCACACGTCCCCACAACGGCACATCGTGCCACACCATCAGTGCACCAACGGCTAATAATACGATGCGGATCAGAATGTTAATCTTGCTTTCCAAATAGCCTTCAATCGCGCCGATCAAAGCGTAAGTGCCAAAAATGGCGAAAAATCCCGTCATCAGCACCGTAGTTACATCCCAGCTCACCAGCCCAGTGTACGCAATCAACAGCGGTACTAAATACAAGCCTTTGGCAATTTTCCACGCGGTTAATCCGGTGCGCATGGGCGGCGTTTTGGCGATGGTGGCCGCCGCAAAAGCGGTCAAACAGACAGGCGGGGTGACGTTGCTGTCTTGAGAGAGCCAGAAGATAATCAGATGCGCCGCCAACAGCGCCAAGCCAACCGCTTCCATACCTAAACTTTGTTCAAGCAAGGTCTCTTTGAAATCAACCGGAACCAGAGCCAACATCTCCGTCGCCGTTTGCAGTGACATCGGTGCGCTAAGCAGTGCAAATTTGTCTGGCGCGGCCAACATAAATATCGCCTTGGCTTGCTCTGGCATCTGTCCGTTGACCATCAGCTCGAGCAATTGATTTTCTGCGATCAGTTGATACAACGCGGGCGCGGACAGTGTACCTAAGACGATGTACGCAGCGGTCACCGGCAGCCCCATGCCCAGCACCAAGGATGCCAAAGCGATCAGCACCAGCATGATCAGCAGATCGCCCTGCGACCAGCCGTTAATCATCAGCGAAAAGGTATTGCCAATGCCGGTGGTCGTAATCACATTGATCACCAGACCAATGCCGACCAGCAAGACCGCCGTGGTCGCCATGTTTTTCGCCCCTTGCGACAGCGCATCAATGATCTCTTTTGGCCCCATCTTGTGATCTTTGGAAAACCAAGAAGCGACGATCACCGAAAGGATCGAAATGCCTGCGGCATAAGTAGGGGTAAACCCTTTCACCAGCAGCGTCACTAACACCACCAGCGGTATCAAGTTATGCCAGCCAGACAGCAGCACTTTAAACAGCGACTCATCACTGGTGGTCACTTTTTGCACTCCGCTGCGTTTGGCTTCAATGCGGACAAAAAACGCCACAGACAAAAAGTAGATCAGCGCCGGAACAAACGACACCGCCACAATATCGACATACGGAATTTGCGTGTAAGAGGCCATGATAAACGCCCCAGCGCCCATGACTGGTGGCATCAACTGCCCTCCGGTTGAGGCGGCGGCTTCCACACCCGCGGCGAAGCGCGATGGAAAACCGGCTTTTTGCATCAGCGGAATGCTGATAACCCCGGTTGAAACGGTATTGGCGACGCTCGATCCCGACACAGAGCCCATCAGCCCCGAGCCGAGCACGGCGATAAAACCGGGGCCGCCAATAATTTTGCCTGCCGCCGCGCGCGAAACGTTGATGATGTAATCACCGACGCCAGATTTGACCAAAAACGCGCCAAACAAGATGAACATGAAAACGAAGGTCCAGCTAATGCGCGAAATAGAACCAAACATCCCTTCGGATGAGAAGAAACTGCGATACAGCAAGGTTTCCATACTCAAGCCGGGAAAGTGGAAAATGCCACCCGCCCATTTGCCCCACCAGACGACGTAGCTTAAGCAAATCACAATTAGCACCGGAATAAACCAGCCCATGGTGCGGCGGATCACTTCTATCGCGATCAAAATCGCCACGATAGAAACAACCCAGTCGGAAGTGACAAATTTCACGCCACGCTGATAGAGCGCATCTTCGGCAAAAGGAAGGTAGACAAGGCAGCCGAGTGCAGCGAGCGCGATCAACACATCGACCATTAAGGCCAGTTTGCTGCGTTTTAACGAGGCGTGCGCGGGATACCAAAGCAGGCAAATCAGCGCGAAGCCAGCAAAGTGGGTCGCCGAGATCCACAGTTCAGACAGGGTTGATAAGGTGTTAAACCAGATGTGCAGCAGCGATAACACCACGCCGATACCGGTAATCGCTGCCGTCACCCAAGGAAAATCAGTCCGAGTGGGTAACTCAAACTGCTGCAACTGTTGTTGTAAAGAATCACTCATTCGTTCGCTCCAAGGGGCTGAAATCACAAAGTCAGGGCACGCTGAACCAGCGCTCAGACATGCCCGCAAACATCAGTTCGCCATCAATCCTTGCGGGACTGAGATACCAACTTCTTTGTAATAGCGCGCCGCCCCTGGGTGCAGTGGCAAAGGCAAACCATCGATGGCTTTTTGCAGCTCCATGTCTTTGGTTGCTTTATGAATGCCTTGCAGGAATGGCAGGTTTTCGTAAATCGCTTTGGTCAGTTGATAGACATCTTCTTCAGAGACATCTTCACGCACCGCAAGAAAGTTCGGCTGCGCGATGGTAGTAATGGCTTTATTCACACCGGGATAGGTGTTAGCCGGGATGACGTACTTGGTCCACAGTTGATACTTACCGTTGGCTTGTTTGATCTGTTCATCGGTAAACGACAGTAGCGTGATGTCATTGCCCATGGCCGCAAACGCCTGAGTCACCGCACCAACAGGAACGCCTGCTGGCGTGTTCATGCCGTCAATGGTGCCGTTTTGCATCGCGCTGGCACTGGCTCCATAGCCCATGTAGGCGAGGTTAAACTCATCCGGATTGACCCCCAGCCCAGCCATGATTTGCCGACCCGAGTTCTCTGTACCGGAGTTTTTGGTGCCGATGGAGAATTTCTTGTCCTTCATCTGATTAAGATCCGCCACCGTACCGGAGGGAGCAAGATCGGTGCGGACGATAAAGTGCTCAACGTTTTGCCACAGCATAGAGACAGAGCGCAGTTGAGTCTGCGGGCCGCTTTGCGCATATGGGCCATCACCACTGGAAGCCCAAGCGCCGTAAAGCCCTTGCAAAATCGCAAATTGCGCCTCTTTTTCATTTAACAGCTTGATGTTTTCGCCCGATCCCGCCGAGCTTATCGCCGAGAGGGAAAATTTATATTTTGGCTCCAGCTTTACTTTGCTCAGCGTCGCCAGCGCCACCCCCACAGGGTAGTAAGTGCCGCCAGTAGATGCGGTGGCCAAGATATAACTGCGTTGTTCGGCGGCATGCAGATTGGAGGCGGCAGTAAGAGACAGGGTTGCCAGCGCAAGAGATTTCATCAGTTTATTGAGTTTCATCGTTACACTCCGTGTAAGGTGGTTGTTGCTTTTTTGTTACTAACAACCCGCTAGAGCAAAAGCGATGCCAGATCTTAACTTATTGATGTTAAATATAAATACAAGATAGACAATACGAAGTGAGCCATTTTTTGCTTATAAAGCACGAAATCAGTAAGCAAGATCTTGCCTATAAGCACATCAAAATAAAAACAAATAAAATCATGTAATTATAGGAAATCCGTCTGTGACTCCAGCCACATCCCAACGCTGAGATGTGACCAAAGTAATAGATTTGTTAATTTTGATGATGAGCAAGATCTTGCTCATCGACAAAAACCCCTGTTGCAGGGTTATCCATCGGTGTAATCGGCCCGGTTGAGCCCCAGCTTCTGCATCTTTTGATTAAGGGTACGGCGCGGCAGATCCAGCTCTGTCATCACCTCGACAATACTCCCCTGATGACGGAGTAACGCTTCATGAATCACTTTGCGCTCAAAGTTGTGCAACTGTATCGCCAGCGGTACGCCGCTCGGCAGGTTCTCTTGAGCAAAACCCGCCCGGTTGGAGAGAATTTCCATCACCGACAAGCTTTCATCCAGCGCAAAGCGTATCGCCACATTGCGCAGCTCACGCACATTACCCGGCCAGCCATAGCTAAGTAGTGCGCGCGATTCCGCCGAACTTAACGCTCGCTTGTTGGCATTGGCCTGAGCTGCAAAATGTTCAAACAGCAGCAGTGCGTCTTCTTCCCGCTCGCGCAAAGGCGGAAGATGCAACTGCGCCACGTTAAGGCGATAGAAAAGATCCTGGCGAAAATCGGGATGATTAAACAGATCCGCTTTCGCCGCGGCCACCACTCGCAAATCCACACCAATCGGTCGGTTACCACCCACTCGTTCCACCTGATTTTCCTGCAAACTGCGCAGCACTTTAACCTGCATCGACATCGGCATGCTTTCTATCTCATCCATAAACAGCGTACCTTGGTCGGCGTATTCCAACTTGCCAACCCGCCGTTTATTCGCGCCAGTAAACGCGCCAGCTTCATGACCAAACAGCTCACTCTCAAACAGATTTTCCGGAATGGCGCCGCAGTTGATCGCCACAAATGGGTTGGCCCGACGGGTACTTTCGGTATGTAGGCTGCGCGCCACCAGCTCTTTACCTGTACCTGTTTCCCCATAGATGATCACATTGGTGTCCATGTCAGCCACTCTGGCGATCTGTTCACGCAGTTGGCACATCACCGCACTGTTACCAATCAGTTGTTGCTCAATGCCGCGTAACTGCTGCAGATAGTGGCTACGATGGGTGCTTTTGGCTTGGTTTTGATAATCACTCACGGCAGTGCGCAAGGTTTGCGACAAACGCTCTGGATTAAACGGCTTTTCAATGAAATCGTAGGCGCCTTTTTGCAGCGCTTTCACCGCCATATCGACATCACCGTGTCCGGTGATCAAGATAACCGGACAGCTCACCTGCTCAGCCTGAATCGCCTCCATCAAGGACAAGCCATCCATGCCGGGTAAGCGCACATCACTCACCACGCCATCAAAAGCACGGCGCTTAATTTCAGCCAACGCCGCTTCACCTTGGCTAAATGCCTCAACGTGAAAACCCGCCAGTTGTAACCATTGTGCGGTCGCTTGACGCACAATGTCGTCGTCTTCAACCAGAGCAATGTAAGGGGGGGAAATTGAGTCCATGTCGCTGCTACCGCTTATGCTGTGTGATGTTTCGCTACGTTAGGCAAAAAGTGCCCGAGGGAAAAGGAGCTGGATCTCACTTCTTGACAACAAAGCTTTAACAAACGGATGAGGCAGCGCACTCTTGCACGGTTGAGATGCTCAGGGAAGTGAGTCGATGAGAGCAAAAGTGCTGCTTATTTTCGTGATTTTGATGTGGTTTTTGCTCAGCCAATGGGCCGGAAAGGAGTTGGTCCGACAGTGGCAAACCGCGCAAAGCATCGAACAATCTCAGCAGCATTTTCTCGACTATATTGGCGATGTTCGCCGCACGTTACACCGTTTTTATCATCTGCCGTATCTGATCACCAACAACCGCAACAGCCAAACGTTTTTAGCTGGCGATAGCACGCTTTACTCTGCACTGCGCAATGAGCTGACCTTGCTCGACAAAGCCGCCAATACCAAAGGCTGGTATTTGCTCTCGGCCAGCGGCGACATGCTCATTTCCAGCTTGGAAGATGAGCGCCTGAGCGAGGCTGACATTGATGCGATTGTCGAGCAGATCCACGCCCAGCGTGAAGGCGTTTCGCTGGTGAGTAAAACTCGTGGCTCCTCGCCGTTTTTCTATCTCGCCGCGCCCATCAACATCGATTTCGATATTGTCGGCATCGCCGTGGTGCAGATCAATTTGCGCCTGCTCACCGAACAAGCGTTAACCAGCAACGACGCGATCTTGTTTCAGAACCAGCGCGGCGACTATTTTCTCTCCAGCCATCCAGACATGACCGCCGACTGGCTCAACGAACACCAACCGCAAATTGTTCACCAACATTCAGAGCTCAAAGACGGCACTTCGCTGCTGTTTTGGCACAACCAAGACAACACCTATCTTGCACAAACCATCGTCTTGGACGATCTCCACTGGCAACTGACCTATCTGAGCAGTTACAAGCCTGTTCGCCAAGCGGTCGTTTCCGCCAGTTGGGGGATAACCATTGGCAACCTGGTGCTGCTGATGTTTGCTGTCATCGCCTACCAGCGTCAGCAAAAAAACTTGAGCCAGCAACGCATTCAAAAACTGATGGACGAATCTCGCCAGCGCATGAGCCAGATGATCAACAAAACCCATGTTGGGTTATTTCGGCTCAACGCCCAAGGCCAGATTGAGGACATCAATCCCATGGCCAAGCGCTACTTCAGCCTCTCCGACAGCATGGCCACCAAGATGCCAGCGTGGCAGTTGTTTGATATCGGCAATCCCGCTTCCACGATTTTGCCGTTGTTAAAAAATCTGCCCAAACACCGAGATTTAGCCGAACTCACGGCCATCGAAACCATGGGGCGGCGCAGTGATGGCAGCCAGTTTCCTTTGCTGTTTTCCCTCACCGCTTTTCCTTGGCACGGCGAGCATCACTATTTGGTGACTGTGCTCGACATCAGCAAACGCAAAAAAGCCGAACAGGCGCTGCAAAAAGCCAATGAAGAGCTGACCAGTCGAGTCGAAGCGCGCACCGCCGAGCTAAAAGCGGCGCAACAAGAGCTGATTGAGAGCAGCAAGCTCGCCGCACTGGGTAAGATGTCCAGCGCGATTACCCATGAGCTTAACCAGCCGTTAACGGGCTTAAAAACGCTGCTCACCAGTAACGAAGTGCTGATGGAACGAGGCGAGTTAGCGATGCTGAAATCCAATAATCAGTTGATTCATCGCCTGATTGATCGCATGGGTAAAATGACCAGCCAGCTTAAATCTTTTGCCTATCAAAAGCCGGAACAACTTTGTCCGGTGTCATTGCCGGAGGCTCTGCAAGAAACGCTGCGGATTTACCAAGCGGAACTGGCTCCCATCGACGTGCGAGTGCGTCTGCCCCATCCGCTGGCCAATGTGTTGGGCGAAGAGCAGCGTTTGCGACAGGTGCTGGGGAATTTGATCTCCAACGCCATCGATGCGATGAAAGCCACCGCGCAACCTCAACTGATGATTTCCGCTTCAATAGCGCAAAACGAACTGAGCCTTGCTATCAGCGATAATGGTTGTGGTGTGAGTGAGGAGCAACTAAGCCAACTATTTGAACCTTTCGCGACCAGCAAAAAAATCGGTGAAGGGCTTGGCTTGGGCCTGTCTATCACCGCCAATAACATGCGCGACATGCAAGGGCGCATCTCGGTCAACAAAAACGCCAGTGCCGGATTAACCTTTACACTGACGTTTTTACTCGAGGCTTCGCCAGACTAGATGCCCTTACCAAGGCATAGTGAGCAAATCATCAGCGCATTTTTTAAACGCTCATCTCTTCGTTCGCGTGGCGTCGCAGGTGATCGATAAACATGGGGATCTTTCTCGCTACGTGTTTTCTCGATGCATAAAAAGCGTACAACACCAGATCATCAGGCTGGTATTCCAATGCGACCGTTTCAAGATGGCCGGCCTTTATCTCCTCTTGGCAAAAATCGATTGGCAGGATGGCGAAACCAAGCCCTGCTAACGCCGCCGATTTGGCAAGATTGCCACTGTTGACTCGAAACGAGGAGTGAACTCTCTGTGTCACCAATCCGCCTTGCGCAGTTTTGAAAATCCAAGGTGTTCCGTTAAGCGCCGTTAAACTGCTGATACAAGGGAGATGTTGCAAATCGGTGATGTGATACGGCAGAGGATGCGCTTGCAAGCGTTCAGGCGAGGCCACCACCACACTTGGCCAGCGCTTTATTTCCGTCGCTATCCAGTTACTATCGGCAAGCGGCCCACGCTGAAAACTCAGTACCACGTCAAACCCATCGAGGAGATCTTCTTTCGGGCTTAAGCTGGTATCACAGCACAATCCAATCGAAGGGTTCTGGCGACAAAAAGCAACCACCGCCTGAGCTAATGCAGGTGAATCGGGCATCAAGATCTTGAGCTGCCCCATCACTTCGTGGCTATGCTGCGTCACCTCTTCAAAAGCCTCATCCAAGCGTGCTAACAAAGTGTGGGTTCGCGCATAAAGTTGCTCTCCAGCATCGGTTGCCGCAATGCGGCGTGTGGTTCGGTCGAATAAACGCGTTGCCAATTTTTCTTCCAGTAACGCAATGTGTCGGCTGACATTGGAAGTTGGCAAATTGAGGAACTCAGCGGCGCGCTTAAAGCTTTGGTTTTCATAGACACAATGAAAGCTTCTTAACCACAGCTGATCAATATGATTGAGCATTCAATAATCCCATAAAGTTGGATTGTTAAATCAATTTTTGCCACTTTATTGCGATTTTAGGGTTAGTACAATCTTTCTGACTGGTGATTCACTGAGTAAGGAGCAGCATGGGCTGGCTAGAAAGACTCTTCGACAAAAGAAAACTTATCGCAACACGTAAAGCGACCATCCCCGACGGAATATGGACTAAGTGCGACTCCTGCGATGAAATTCTTTATCGTTTAACCTTGCAGGCCAACTTGCAGGTGTGCCCAAAATGTCATCACCATATGCGAATGGCGGCGCGGGGACGTCTGGAAAGTTTTCTCGATATCGCGCACAGAGTAGAAATTGCCAGCGAACTGCAACCCAAAGATGTCTTGAATTTTAAAGACATCAAATCTTACCAAGAACGCTTGTCGCTGGCGCAAACACAAAGCGGAGAGAAGGACGCCTTAGTGGTGATGCAAGGCCGCGTGCTAGGCGTGCCCGTGGTGGCCTGCGCGTTCGAATTCTCTTTTATGGCAGGATCAATGGGATCAGTGGTGGGGGCACGTTTTGTCAGTGCTGTTGAAACAGCACTCGCAGCGAACTGCGGTTTGGTCTGCTTCTCCGCCTGTGGCGGCGCACGAATGCAAGAATCTCTGATTTCCTTGATGCAAATGGCCAAAACCAGTGCTGCCCTTCGCCATCTCTCTAAGGCTGGGCTGCCTTACGTTTCCGTGCTGACAGACCAAACCTTTGGCGGTGTGTCGGCCAGTCTCGCCATGCTCGGAGACATCAATATTGCCGAACCCAAAGCGCGCATTGGCTTTGCAGGACGTCGGGTGATTGAGCAGACGGTTCGTGAAACACTTCCGGACGACTTTCAGCAAAGTGAGTTTCTCTTAGAACACGGCGCGCTCGATATGATTGTTGATCGGCGTGAACTGCGTGAACGCATTGCAAGACTGATGGCAAAACTGACTAATACACAGATTGCTGCCAGCGAGTAAATCCCGCCCAGGCAAAGTGACAAATCTCTTATCTGCTATTGCGACACGAGGCAAAAACATTGGCCAATGCGTAAACACTGGCCAATGGCTAAAGCTGGTAATCAACCGTTATTTCACCAGTGCCGCTTCTTTACCCCACGCACCGTCACTGCGTTTATCCAGTCGGCCGCTTAAACGAGTGAGCGCCAGCGCAAGCAAGACAATCAACGCGCCTACCCAAGGTGTGTGCATTAAACCGGCTTTCGCCACAATCACGCCACCGCCCCACGAGCCCAGTGCAATGCCGACATTAAACGCCGCGATGTTCAGACCAGAGGCGACGTCCACTGCATCTGGTGCGTATTGTTCCGCCAGTTTCACCACGTACACTTGCAGCCCCGGCACGTTGCCAAAGGCAAAGGCGCCCCACAGCAAAATGGTGGCGACCGCCGCCATTGGCTGCACCGCGGTAAAGTTAAACACCACTAAAATCGCCGCTAGACCAGTAAAAATAATCGTCAGCGCTTTGACTGGCCCCATCTTGTCGGCCATTTTTCCGCCCCAGAGATTGCCAATCGCTACCGATACGCCATACACCAGCATGATGATGCTGATCGCGCTGGCGCTAAATCCAGCTTCTTGCTGCAAAATCGGCGCAAGGAAGGTAAAAGCGGTAAACGTGCCGCCATAGCCAAGCGCAGTAATGGCGTACACCAGTAACAAACGAGGCTGCGTTAACACCCTAAGCTGGGAGGAAAACTTAGCCGCAGCAGGCTGTTTTAGGTTGTTGGGCACTAAGATCGCACTGCCGATTAAAGCAATCAGCCCCAGTAGCGCTACGATCAGAAACGTCGCCTGCCAGCCAAAAGTTTGCCCAATGTAAGTGCCAAGCGGTACCCCCGTAACCAGCGCGACGGTCAGGCCAGTAAACATCAGCGCAATCGCACTGGCCGCTTTTTCTCTAGGCACCAAACCTGTGGCAATGGTTGAACCAATCGAGAAAAATACCCCATGGGCTAAACCGGTCAAAATGCGGGCGAGAATCAAGGTGTTGTAACCGGGTGCTTGCCATGCCAGTAGATTACCGATCACAAACAGCGACATCACTGCCAGCAGAACGTACTTGCGGTTCCATTTTCCGCTCAGGGCGGTCAAAATAGGCGCGCCAATGGCTACGCCAAGCGCATACAGGCTGACCAGAAAACCGGCTGACGGTATCGAAACGGCTAAATCGGCGGCCATCGTCGGGATAAGCCCAACAATGACAAATTCGGTGGTACCAATAGCAAAGGCGCTGAGCGTCAAGGCTAAAAGAGCTAACGGCATAATCTCTCTCACTTATTTTAAAAATGGACTTTGAGGAAAACACCGCCGCGACTGACGTCGTCATGCCAAACGCGTCGGTGTTGATGGGAGGATTATGCGCAAGGCTTATTTTGCGAAAAATAGGCGTTATAACAAATAATATTTGTTATTAATGAAAAAATAACGCAACAACTCCGAAGCGAGAAGACGATGAAAACACGATCCGATGACTTAGAAATACTGCTGGCGGTGGTCGATAGCGGCGGCTTTTCTGCGGCAGCGGAACAGTTGGACATTCAGGTCGCGCGCGTTTCTCGCGCGGTGAGCAAAGTGGAGAACCAAGTAGGCGTGTCTATCTTAAACCGCACCACTCGCCGCATCGAACTCACCGAGGAAGGACGCCAGTTTGTCGAAGCAATACGAATCGGTTTGCAACAGATCCAGCAAGCGGAAGAGGAGATCATCTCGCGCGGAGAGTTACCCAAAGGACGCCTGAGGGTCGATGCTGCCAGCCCGTTTGTCTTCCATCAACTGGTGCCGCTCATCCAGCCGTTCAAACAAGCTTATCCCGACATTGAACTGGAGCTCACCTCCAACGAAGGGTTTGTCGACCTACTGGAAAAGAGAACCGATTTGGCGATCCGCATCGGCGCGTTAAGCGACTCAACCTTACACGCGAGACCGCTTGGCCGCAGTTCACTTTACATCGTCGCCTCTCCCGATTACTTGGCAAAACGCGGTTTCCCCTATAAAAGCAGCGATCTCGCTCACCACGATACGCTTGGGTTTTCGACCCCAAAAACACTCAACGAATGGCCACTCAAAGGGTTTAGCCGCCTAACGCCAACCCTGACATCAAGCAACGGCGAAACAATAAGACAGCTTGCTTTAATGGGCAACGGTATCGCCTGTTTGTCGGGATTCATGGTGAAAAAGGACCTCGCCGAGGGCCGCTTGATTGCACTGCTGGAGAGCGAAAAAATCCTCAATACTGGCCGTGAGCAGATCAACGCGGTCTACTACAAATCCTCTTCTGTGGCAAAGCGCATCTCGGTTTTCATTGATTTTATTCAGCCGAAGTTAACGCTTTGACGCCATGCCAGCGAATCAAACCACCCTGCTGACGACGTAATATTTTGTCAACATTTCCCTGAGCTTAGATACACCTTTTTCCTCGGTTTACCTTGGCAAAGTTGATACAAATCAAATTTGCTTGTCGCGGGGTTTTCCTCGTGGCGACTAAACCAATCCAGTCGCAATGACGTAATAGTCAATAAAGATGGGGCTGACTTGCCTTTGCCATCACTGGTTTGTTTCATTTTTTGAGGAAAAAAGATGTTAGATACCCTCATGTTGTCGCGGATCCAATTCGCCGCCAATATCAGTTTCCACATATTGTTCCCCACCATCACCATCGCTTTGGGCTGGATGCTGGTGTTTTTCAAATGGCGCTATGTGCGAACGCAGGCCCAACAGTGGCTCGATCTCTACTATTTCTGGGTCAAGGTGTTCGCCTTAACCTTTGCTTTGGGGGTGGTGTCGGGCATCACCATGAGTTTCCAGTTTGGCACCAACTGGCCGGGGTTTATGGAACGCGTCGGCAACGTCGCCGGCCCTTTGCTCGGCTATGAAGTGATGACCGCTTTTTTCATGGAAGCGACTTTCCTTGGCGTGATGCTGTTTGGCCGCGGCCGTGTGCCGGAGTGGCTTCACACCTTAGCGACCGTGTTGGTGGCGGTGGGAACCACCCTTTCGGCGTTCTGGATTTTGGTGCTCAACAGTTGGATGCACACCCCAACAGGACACGAAGTGCTCGACGGCATCGTGCATGTCACCAGTTGGAAAGAGGTGATTTTTAATCCTTCCATGCCGTATCGATTCGCGCATACTCTGCTCGCTTCTGCGCTGACTGCCAGCTTTTTGATCGCCGGGATCAGCGCTTACCAAGTGCTGCGCGATGGCAAAAACCAAGCGGCGAAACTCGGGCTAAAAGTGGCGGTCAGCGTCGCAGCCATCACCATTCCTGTGCAGATCTTGGTGGGCGATCTACATGGCCTCAACACGTTGGAGCATCAGCCAGCGAAAATCGCTGCGATGGAAGGGGTGTGGCAGACTGAGCGTGGCGCACCTTTGCTGCTGTTCGCCGTGCCTAATGAAGAGACGCGCAGCAATGATTGGGCCATCGGCATTCCGTACTTGGCGAGTTTGATTTTAACCCATGAGATGGATGGCGAAATCGTCGGCTTAGATGCCTTTGCACCGGACCATCCTCCAGTCGCGCCGCTGTTTTTTGGTTTTCGCGTGATGGTGGGCGTCGGCGTGCTGATGCTGCTGGTCAGTTGGTTCGGCGCTTGGCATTTTTGGCGCAACAAACCCGTGCCGAAACCGTACATGTATGCTCTGGTGGGAATGACTTTCTCCGGCTGGGTCGCCACTCTTGCCGGTTGGTACGTAACCGAAATCGGCCGTCAACCTTGGTTGGTGAACGGCGTTTTGCGCACCTCTGAGGCCGTCACGCCCGTAGCAAGCAGCTCGGTCGGCATTTCGCTCGCGCTCTATCTGCTGACCTACGTGGTGCTGCTCGTCGCCTACATTCATACCTTGTTCTACCTCGCGCGCAAAGGCGTACAAGCCGCGCCGACTTCCTCAACCACTTCAAAGGCCGCGTTATGATGCAGTATCTTCCAGAAATTTATCTTCTGTTACTTGGCTTTACCGTGTTTATATACGCGGTGCTGGATGGCTATGATCTCGGTGTTGGCATCTTGCTGCCGCGCAATGATGTGGGGCAACGCGATCGGATGATCGCCTCCATCGGCCCGTTTTGGGATGCCAATGAAACTTGGCTGGTAATGGCGGTGGGTATTCTGCTGATTGCTTTTCCCACCGCGCACAGCTTGATTTTTACTGAACTCTACTTACCGACAGCACTGATGCTGATCGCCCTTATCATGCGCGGGGTGGCGTTCGATTTTCGTGCCAAAGCCAAAGCGGATCACAAAGAGCATTGGGATCTCTGTTTCAAGCTCGGCTCACTGCTCGCCGCGTTAGCCCAAGGCTATATGATTGGCCGCTATGTGGTGGCTTTTGATGCTTCGCTGGCCGCCTATGGTTTTGCTGTACTCAGCGCCTTGTGTGTCGCTGCAGCCTACGTGTACATTGGCGGCGCATGGCTGGTGCTCAAAACCGAAGGCGAATTGCAAGTGCGCGCTGCGCGTTGGTCACGCAAAGCGGGTTGGCTCGCCGCACTAGGCGTGCTGGCGGTAAGCGTGGTAAACCCATGGGTTAACTCCGCCGTAGCCGAGCGTTGGTTCAGCTTCCCTGAAGTGATTTTACTCGCGCCGATCCCGCTTATTGTGCTCGCCACCATTTTGGTGGTGGATCGCTATCTAAAGCGGGTGCCGACTGTCAATGACGCAGGCGTGCAGTGGCCATTTTTTGGCGTGGCGCTGATTTTCGGCCTGAGTTTCTTGGGGCTCGCCTACAGCTTTTTCCCAGAAATCGTTCCCGGAATGATGACGGCCCAGCAAGCTGCCTCCTCACCCGACACTTTAATGGTGGTGGGTATTGGCGTGGTCATTGTGATGCCGACCATCTTGCTTTACACCTTTTTCGTCTATCGGATCTTTAAAGGCAAAGCAACCGATCTCAGTTACTTGTAATTGAAACCGGCAGCATGTGTTAGCAGGGCTTTGCACATTGAGCGGGCGGTAACATTCACCGCCCGTTTTGTATTGGCGCTAGCGGCACAAATCAGACACAAAGAAGAATATGGCCTGCTTTAAAACGCGGATTGAACCGATTAAAGCCGCATTCGGTTGTAAAAGACGTATCCGGTTGCAAAGCTAGTCATTTTTTTCGTTAGCGCCGCTGCTTGCTGCCTCCTTTCGCAGCCCCACATTCGACAGTTGCACAGGGACAAAGTGAGGTAACGCTTCGACTCGCTTCAACCACGCTTGTACATTAGGGAAATCCGCTAAACTTATACCGTCTTCTGGCGCTAACTTGATATAACTGTAGAGGGCTAAGTCAGCAATAGTCGGCGCGCTTCCGACCAACCACTGGCGGCCATGTTGGTAGCTTTGGAGCTGTTTTAGCAGCTTGTATGCTTCTTGAGTCAGCGGTTCACTGTCTATCGCTCGGTTAAATAAATTCGCCGCGCGCAGTTTGGCGATTGAGCCCGCGAGTCGATGCGCGGCAAGAGAAAGAAACTGTTCAATATGCGCGCGCATTTGCGGTGAATCCGGCAGCCATTGCCGCTCTTTATCATAAACGCTGGCGAGATAAACCAAGATAGCGTTTGAGTCAGCAATGACCGTTTCACCATCCACCAGTACGGGGATCTGACCAAAGGGGTTAAGTGCCAAGAATTCGGCTTGTTGATGCTCCCCGGCAGGCAAATCAACGGTAATGAGTTCAAAATCCAATTCGAGCATACTCAATAGCATATGCGCGCGGTGTGCATGCCCTGAAAAGGGGTGCCAATATAGTTTAAGCATCGTTTTCTCCTAACTGATTGTTTTTCTATTTAAGAACAACTTGCTAAGAAGAAAAAACCCGCTAACATGGAATGATAATTTCCACTATGTTGATAATGCATGGATACTATCGATGGAATGAGAACAGTGGTAGCCGTCATAGAGACAGGCTCATTCACTGCCGCTGCAGAGCGTTTAGGTATTTCTAAATCTCTTACCTCCAAATACGTTAACAGTGTCGAAGAGCAGCTCGGTGTCAAACTGTTTCATCGCACGACCCGCAAACTTTCTGTCAACCAGTCTGGCCACGAATACTACAATCAAGCGCAACATGTTTTGGCCAATCTTGATAAGTTGTACCAGCAGCTCCACGCCAAAAACAGAGAGGTCTCTGGGTCTCTGGGCCTTTGCGTATAACGGCCTCGCAAGGTTTTGCCGAGGAACTATTAAGTCCGCCTATTCCTGAGTTCCACCTTCGCTATCCAAATATTCAAATTGATATCATCGTTACCAATCAGAAGCTTAACTTAGTTGAGCAAGCGATAGACATCGCGTTTCGTGCCAGTGAACTACCAGACTCCAGTTTGAGATATCGTAAGATAATGTCACTTCAAAGCTCGGTGTATTCCGCACCCGATTTAGCAAAGCGGTATAGCCAAGGTATGTCGCTGTCACAACTTCCTTGCCTTATCGATAGCAACCTTCACCCGACAGCACGTTGGCCCGTGGTCAGCTCTTTGGGCCAAGGGAATAGCCTTACCGTAAACACCGTTTTCAAAAGCAATAGCCCAAGGATGATCCGCCAATTGACGCTTTCAGCGGTCGGAGCAAGTTATCAGCCGGATATTATTGTGGCCCCTTATGTTAAAAAGGGCTTACTGCAAAAGCTTGATGTCGGTTTTAAGCCGCTTGAGTATCCGTTAAACGCACTATATGGCGGAGGCAATTACCAGCCTGAACGGGTAAAAGTCTTTTTGGACTTTGTGATTGATAAGCTGACGGTGTTTTTCAAGATAGTTGCCATCATTTGCTTGCTTATTAAGCAGCTTCTCTTTCTGGATTTAGGTGGACTTCACCAACTGGTTCACAGTTCCTGATATCACCAGGCCAGCGCTCAGGTTTTCGCTGTTTTGCTGCGAGCAATACCTCAGCTCGGCGCTTCAAGATCTCTTCATCTTTTCCATTATGACGCTCTGAAGGCGTGACATAATTTAGCTTACTGTGTTTGTGCTCGGTGTTGTACCAGCGCACGAAGGCTTCAACCCAACGTCGACTGCTGTCGAGACTTTCAAAGCCCTTTGTCGGCCAGTTTGGCATGTACTTTACCGTGCGGAACAACGATTCTACATACGGATTATCATCACTGACTCTTGGACGGCTATACGATGAGGTAATGCCTAACTCATCCATCTTCGCTTTGAACGTCAGCGACTTCATAGGCGCACCGTTATCTGAGTGAAGAACCAGCGGTTGACTGAAGCACTGCTCTCGCATCAACGTCCGCTGCAGGAGTTGTGAGGCTAACTCGCCGCACTCACGTTCATACACCTCATAACCCACGATTTTTCGGCTGTAGATGTCCTCAATGACGTACAGATAATAGTGCTGGCCTCGAACCTTTGAAGGCAAGTAAGTGATATCCCATGTGTAGACTTGATTCGAGCCTGTCGCCGTATAACTCGTTGGCTTCGCTTGTGTTTGTCTACTCCTCTGACGGCCTCGATGATGAAGTTGCCCTTGTGCACTCAGTACCCGATAATAGCTCGACTCTGAGGCGATATACTCACCTTTATCAAGCAGTGTCGGTACGATTTGAGTTGGAGGTAAGCTCGCGAACTCTGGGCGGTTACACACCTCGATAATGGCATCACGCTCTTGCTGAGAGAGCTTGTTAGCTGGCTCAGGTCTGGCACAGGTCGGTCTTTTATCCGCTTGAACCTCTCCTTGCCGATACCATCGACGATACGTTCTCAGGTCAATTTGAACCTCATAACAAGCTCGCTCTAAGCGGCAACCACTTTGCTTGGCATCGTGGATAAGAGCAATCAGGTGCTGCCTTTCATCGGTTGAGGTTAGTCGTCCTCTGGCTCTTCCCCGTAAAAGGCTATGAGCTTTTTTCGTAGAACCAACAGGGCAGCCGTTTCAGCGAGCGCCTTTTCTTTGTGGCGTAACTCCTTCCTAAGCTCTTTGATTTCAAGCTTATCCGCTTTGGCCTGCTTCTTTGCTTGTGCTTCCCGCTCTTTACTCGACATGAAGCCTTGCATACATTCGCTGCGCCAGCGTTGGACTTGCTCTGGAAACAGACCTTTTTCACGACAATATTGGCTGAGTTCATTCTCGGTCATCGAGTAAGTCTCGGCGACGATGGCGAGTTTAGTTTGAGCAGACCACTGCTCTGATGAAGTGTTGCTGTTTGGCACTGCGGCTCCTGAACGTCTGAGTTGCTGTCGCCAATGATACAGGGTTGCAGTGCTAATGCCTTCCTCTTTTGAAAGTTCGCTCACTGACATTGAGTATGGAGGCAGCAGCTTCTTCAATATGGCTTCTTTTCTTTCTGTTGGAATACGAGACACAATTCACTCTTACCGCCCTAGACTGGTTAAATTTTAACAGTGACAACTATCCTGCCAGAGGGGGCTGACTATGGCTAATGGAAATGACATAAATACAAAGGCTTAACCCTGAAGCGCGTATTGTCATAGATTATAGATGCCAACTTATCTAACAGGCTATTGGAACTTATGCTCAGGCAGCGATGGCACGAAACCTTCGTGATAAACCTACCTTTGGGTCAAGCGTGTCAGCGTGAACTGAGCCAGTTCTTGAATCTTTTACTACATAACTTTGTTACACTAATACGTGGAAGACCATATTTTCAGCCTGCAATCCAAAAGAAGAATAAGTTATAAATTTTAGATCACGAATTAGAGCAGCCCTGATTCATTTAACAAAAAATAAATAGTATACAAAATTCCATCAAGGTGATTTGTATCGCACAAAGATGAAACTGCGTTTCTATTAATTGTTTATTTTGCGTTATGACACGAATAAAAAAGCAAGTTAATTTGTACTAAATTTAGTGCTAGTTTCTAATATAAGAAGTAAGAAATAACTACTTACCTGTAGGTTGCAATGAGAAAAAATTCTGTTTCTTTAGTTAATAGTCAAATTTCAGGACTACCTTATGGGCCTTTATCAAAGGCAGAAGTGACCCATGAATTAGGACAGTTTATAGAGGTAATGGCCAAATGTGATAAACGCAGGGAACTAAACTTGGCTTCATTTCTTCATTAGATAAAACCAGCGGTAATTCACAGGCAATATAAATTTTTAAAGTTACCTAGCGATATTGGATTCACAGGATACGTCATATGGGCTTGGGTTGATGAACTCACGCTTTATAATTATATGACTCAGCCTAGATTTTCACTTAAGCCAATGAATTGGAATGAGGGAAGTAATCTAATTGTTGTAGATTGGTTTGTAGAAAAGAACAGAGCAAGTCAGTTGAAGAATCTATATAAACATGTCATGTTCTCTACAAACAAAAGTAGGCGTGAGATCAATATATGCATTCGAGACTCTCAAGGCAATATCATCAAAACAAATAAACGGAATGTTTATGGATGCTGAACTACTTAAAACATATAAGTGCGCTGGAAAAGATAATACTCCTATAGTCGATAATTATTTGCCCAAAGAATCCTTTGTTTTGTTCGATGCCTACAAGCTAAAAGGCACTGAGGTTGTTTGGAACAATAAAAATCTCGTTCAAGAATATGGAATTGAACTTGATGAAGACGCCATTATAAATGAGTTGATCGAAAATTTTAGCTACGTATCAAAAGGCTATGCCAAGAAAGCACGAATTATTACTAATGACAAAAAACAGTTCATGGCAGACCAGTACGGGTCTCGACATGAAATATGCAATGGTGGTAGCGCAAGGTGTGGAATAAATGGCCATTTTCAAATCAAAGGAATTGGGCGTAACCCGTTAATCGCTGCAAATATGTCTGAAAGTCATTCACACGGTAAGCTGTTTATTGATGAAGCGATCAGTGAAGCGATTTGGGGCGAAATCTGTCACAAGCATTTGCCTTACGGAGCCATACGCACACTAGCCATAATCAAGACCAACGTAAAGCATAAGTTTGGATACTTAGATGACGCACCTGCTAAACATTGTGCCCTAGCAATAAGGGAAGTATCTGTGCGCCCCGCTCATTTTGAGCGTTGTACCTTCTTTTGGCCAGAGGAAAGCTACCGTTACCTTCGTGATAATGATGCCAATCGCGTAAGAAAGGCTTCGCCCTACATCTCTCATTTGTTGTTAGGTGAAAAACAAAATGCCTCCCTAGGCGATGCCCTCAATATAGTGATCGATCGACTCGCTTGCCAGATTGCAGCATCAAGAGTAAAAGGGATCCCGCATGGCTCCTTAACAAGCTCAAATATATCGGTTGATGGTCGTTTTTTAGATTTTGGCACTATAACCGCTGTACCCGATTTCGGTAACTATGTATTGGCAAATGGTGTCGGAGCTGTATGGGATGATCATGAACTCATAGAGTCATGGCTGGTTAACTTCATTGATACTGTTAATCATTACTCGGAAGGCGACTTGACTCCAAGTCAAATAAGAGAGTATTCATCAAATTTTTCTAGATTACTTGATGAATATGAGAATAACTTCCTGTTAGTAGAGCTAGGAATAGAGGACCACTCAGAATCGAATTTGCAACAAGTGAGCCTTTTAAAAGATAGCCTTAAAAGCAAAGAGCGAAAGTTTATTACTCGCTTTAATGATGAAGACTTTCGTCAGAATGTCCTCTTTGAAGCAAAAGCCCTCGGTCTCGATGTTAATTTTATAGGCTTCCCTTTACGAAATGCCAAATATTCATCTTTTACCATGCTCCAAGGTCATTTAAATACAAAGTACGACTATCAATCTGTTAGTCAACTTATTAATATTTATTTATCATAAGTGAGATGACTATGATTGATGTTATAGAAATAATCTTAATTACTACGTCTTTATTATCATTTATTACAACTCTTGTTTTGTTTGGCTGCTATAAACTTAGAAAGTCAAACGTAAGAATGAAGAAGATCCAACAGTTTCTGTATTTTTGCCTTTTTATAATGAAAATGAAGAACATTTAATCTGTGTATTGAGCAAGCTAAATGAACAGCGTTATTCAAGTCGAATTCAGGTTATTGTTATTGATGATGGTTCAACAAATAATGCAATCACTAAAGTTACAGAGTGGATAATCAAAACCGAGGTAAATCATGACTTCCAGGTTGTAGAAAGGAAAATTAATGGTGGTAGGAAAGGATTTGCTTTAGATCATGTGCTAGAACTTGGCATAGCTACTGGGGAAGTGTATGTCGTTGTAGACAGTGATACCTATATTGAACCTAATGGTATCTATGAACTGGTTACTAAACTTTGGTCTGATGATAAATACGCCGCCGTTTGTGGTTATATTACACCAGAAAATCATAAAGACAGTTTCCTCGGTAAATTGCAACACTATGAACATATTAGCTTTTATGGCGCGATCAGAGCCGCACAAGACAAATTAGGATGCGTTCCGGTATTGGCAGGGGCCTTTGTGGCCCACCGAGCTTCAGTAGTCAAAAAGCTAGGTGGATGGAGCGAGTGGTTAGTTGAAGACATCGCGTGGTGCTGGAAGGCAATATCCAACGGGTATCGCACAGGTTATGCGCCCAAAGCAAAAGCGACCACGCAGTGTCCAACTGATGCTAAGGGTTTGTTTTATCGCCGCAGGCGCTGGGCTCGGGGACGAGTAGAAGCTTATACCGAAGCTTGGAAGACACATTGGGTAGCGGGTTTGTGTGCCTCTCCTTGGTTTCTATTGACTGCAGCCCAGTACATATTTCCTTCTAGCATTATTTTATTCGGATTTATGGTAGCAACGGGTATTTGGATTCCAATAGTCATTGGTACAGCTAATATATTTATTTACTTTTTACTGGTGCACTCCTATATAAAAGATTTTGATTTATCTTCAGATTTTTCAAATCGACAGGTTTTCAAAGCACCAATCTATTCCGCTTTGTTAGAATCTATTACATGGCTACCAAATTTACTCGGATATGCGGATGAGATTTTGGGTAAGAAGAAAGATTGGTTGACAAGATAATCTCTATGAGCGCAGTACTCTTTTACTGTAATTTAAGATAAGGAAATAACTTATGTATAATTTAAGTATTGATGAAATTTCAATGGTTGATGGTGGTGGCGAACTTGGGGAGGCTCTAAGGTATCTCAGTGGTCATGCCCCAGATTTCATTAATGCTCAAGCAAACAGAAATTATGCTGAATATAACGCAGCCCGAGCCGCTAGAAATGGCTATCCAACAGGCTCTCGCTCTGATATGAACTCTCCTGGCGACCAACGCTCAGGCGATCTCATTGGAGGAAGGTAGCTTTGGACCCTGTGTTCAGGTTTCGACTAGTAGCGACAATATACCTAATTTTAGAGATATCTGCATATATTATTTATGAATCAATAAATAGCCATTTACCGCAATATCTAAAGGATTATGAAGCACTTGATTCTTCATATGTGCATGATAATTATAGAATGTTATTTTATATGATATTATTATCTCTAGTTTTAGTTCATGTAATATCTACTTTTCTATTGATGATAAAAAAATGGAGTTGTAAATATTTATATATTATATCTGGTATATCTCTTTACTTAATTTCTCCGCTGTATGGCCCAGTCGTTGAGCATGGTTTTACAGCAATGATATCAAGTGTCGCATCTATATTTTTTGGTATGAGTGTGATCTGTTTATTTTGGTTAAGTGAGAAGACTGCCGAACAGAGCTAGTTTGCTAAACTATGAAAATAAATGAACGAAAACTACTTTTAATAGTATTTCCACTACATTTATTTATTATCGAAGTACTTGATTGATTATATTTTTGACTGGTAAGTATAACTGTTCTCTAATGAAAGTGGCAATCTCTCAAAGCATTTAATATAAGGAGCTAGTTTATGTATAACTTGAATGATGAAGAGATCTTGATGGTCGATGGTGGTGGTGACGGTTCTTCTATTGAGGACTATGCATACAACAAGTTGATGTTACAAGGGTTTAATTACATCTTTGGAAATAACAATGGAAGCAATAATGGAAGCAACCACAATGGGGGAGCATACCATGGTCATGCTGGTGGAATGGATGGTTCATCAACAGGTTTTGGACGATAGTCTTCTGAAAGAAGAGATATAAGATATCCTCCACACTAGAGGTAATAGTGTGGAGGCTTTAAATTGCGCCGAGTGCATTTTTCTCGATGTTTAAGTCAAAATTGAGCAAAAACACTCATGCGTTAACCCTGAGTTAGACTTGTATTGAGATGATGGAATGAATAAATTGGTTTTTTTTTATAGAATAGTTATGGTTTCATTATTTACTATTCTTTTTACAATGTTTGTTCAATTTATTATAAATGGTATTGTTGAAGTAGATAGTCAGAATGTCACTGTAACTAAACTACCATTTTTTAAGTTTGTTTTTCTTGCTCCAGCATTAGAAAGTCTCATCTCTTTTATGGTTATATTAGTTTTGGCAAATTTCTTTGGGGGAAAAATAACCAGTATATTTATAGGTTTACTATGGGGTGGACTTCATTCTACTATGCTATATGGATTATATCAGGTTGGTTTTTTTATAATAACATTTTCCGCATTTTATCTTTATAGTAGATTATATTTTCATTATAGAAATTATAGCATATTTATTGCAGTAATTTCTATGCTCATCCCCCACTCTCTTCACAACCTTTATGTATTCATCTTAAGCATGAAATATACATAAAATCATTATAACCAATATAGACATGTTCAATATTTACAACACTTTTAAGATTTGGCACTATATTATGAAGAATATTAAACTATTAATTCCCCGCACTGATAAATTATATGTTAATTGGGCATTAACAAACCAATGCAATTATAGCTGTAGATACTGTCATGAGGATCTGAACTCTGGTAATATAAAAGAACCGAATGAAGGTAAAGTGCTCTATTTTTTGGAAAAATTAATAGTAATATCCAAGAAAAAAAACAAAATACTATATGTTGAATTTGGCGGAGGTGAGGTAAGTCTCTACCGGAGTTTTCACTCTGTAATAAAAACCATACACCAAAATAATGGTTTAGTCACGATCGTTTCAAATGGCTCAAAAAGAATTTCTTGGTGGGAAGAAAATACCAAGTACTTATCTGGAGTGAGTCTTAGTTATCATATTGAAGACATCAAAAGTGAATCTCATTTTATTGAGGTATCTAAAGTTCTAGAGGCTTCTCGAACCAGGGCGTCCGCATGAGTGGTTAGAATTTAGTCATTGACTTAAATCCAGCGACTAAGACTTGCTCCAAGAAGCCGGGGTTCATCATGCAACGTTTCTGCTTCATTGGCACACTAATTTTGCTTGGCTCAGCTCTTAGCATGTTAAGCGCCATGTGTCTTAAACCTGCCAAATTTTCAGCCGCGTTTTGTCGGTAAATCTGACAAGCATCTTCTCGCATGCTCACATCTAAAATCCAGTGCATTGACTCTATGCCCCAGTGGGCTCGAATGGCATTTCCTGCCTGCTCCGCGGTCAGGTCTGCTGAACTTATGTAGTAGCGGTACTCCAGCTTTGGCGCTTTACCTTTGGCAACTCGGTAATTTTCAACCATGACAATACTGGCGAGTCCGCTCCACGTTGAGAAGTCACCCTCTAACTCACTAGCCTTGAGTACATGGCAAGTACGTGCTTCAACGCGGCCTTTTTGTTTCTCGATTTGATAGGTGGTTTTGTCAATCGGGGCACGGCGGTGTGGGGCGAAGGCTGTCTGTATGGCTGCCGACAACTTGCCTTGATTCCCCTTTACTGCCAACAAGTAATCACCGCCCTTGCTAGTGATCGCCTTGGCAATCTTGGTCTGGCAGGCCATCGCATCAATCGTCACGATAGCTCCTCGCAAGTCGAGCATCTTAATAAGCTCTGGAATCGCGGTAATTTCATTGCTCTTATCGTCAGTTTTGAGTTGGCCCAATACCAGTTGGTTGGCACTTGCATAGGCGCTCACCATATGGATGGTGCTTTTCCTGTCGTCTCTATCGTAGGAGCCGCGCAAAGTCTTGCCATCAATGGCAACCACCTCACCAAACGTCATGGTATGTACCGCATTCATCCAACCCAGGAAGCAGTCGCGAAACTCGGCAGGATCAATATTTGCAATCAAACGAGCAAAGGTATCGTCGACAGGCACACCGTTTTCAAACAGTCCCTGTTTAAGAAACCACTCATGGTGGCCAAGAACATATTCACGAATGTCAGTCCAGCCTTGACCTCCGGCTATCACGGCACAGATAGACCCAAACAAAATATCAAACAGAGGATAATCAACTTTTGCACTTTGCCGTTTGTCACGGATGATACTGAAATGCGCTTTGATGGTATTAATATTCATGGTCGCTCCCCAAAAGAAGAGCATAAGATCACAGACCGTGCTTCAGGTCAAATTTAACCTTGCGTTGTACAAGAAATGTTCATGATCTTGCCCTGCTTTACCCAGCGGGCTAGACTCAAGCACTTTCTGAGTTGTCATCCATTCATAAAGCTCATCCAGTATCGGCTTAGCATGCTCTTGGCGCTCTGCTTTCCGTTTTTCGGCACTGGCACCTTTTAAGCGGGATTCTATCCCATAGAGTTTCTGGATTTTGGCCAGCGCTTTATCCGCTTTGCCTGACTTACCTTTGCCTTGAAGCTTTTTCGCGTCCATGAACTTGCGCCGAGCATGCGCAAAGCAACCGACATTGGTGACTCGATGAAGCCCATCATAAACACCATAGCCATCGGTTTGCAGATACCCATCATAGTCGCCCAAGAAGGCAACAGGGCACGACCTCGCGCGACTGTTTTGATAGTCATACAAGACGATATTTTTTACATTGGGCAGTGCGGCATCTGGCGAGTCCGCGCCCGAGCAGTAGAGCCACATGTAACACTGTTTATCTTCTTTGAGGACATTGAGCGGCGTTTCATCCGCCTGAATCACCATTTGCTCAAGTAGGTGCGCTTTCAAGGCCGCATAAAGTGGAGCGAACTTCTCACTGACTTGGATAATCCACCTTGCCATGGTGGTGCGCGAGAGTTCGATACCCGACTGGGTAAACAACGACTCTTGTCGATAAAGTGGCATCGCGTATTGGTATTTGCCGAGGATGATATTGGCCAACAAGCTTTCTGTAGCGAAGCTTTTAGGGATAATACTTTGCGGCGCTGGCTTTTGAACGATGCGGCTGTTGTCCTGAGTTTGCTCGCATTGGCGGCAAGCATATTTAGGACGAACATATTCCAACACTTTGAGTACCGCTGGCGTGAACTCAAGTTTCTCGCTACGGTCTTCACCGATTTTATGCAGGTGATGTTGGCAGCAAGTGCACTGCTTTTCATCGTCGTCTAAATCAAGTTCGATAACCTCACGAGGCAAGCTCTTTGGCAGGGGCTGACGTTTACCGCGTTTCTTCATTGTGGTGGTCGTTGTGACAACATCAACCTCTTCTTCCTTAGCAGCTTCACACTCCGCTTCGTTGAAGAGGTCACCTTGGGATTCATTGTAAGGCTTTAACGCCTCTGAGCGTTTAGCGAACTGACGGTCGAAGGCAAGCTTGAGCTGTTCAAGTAGGGATTGACGCTCTTGTTGCCACTCATTTTTCTCCGACATCAGCACTTTCACCATCGCTTGTAGCTCGGCAACATCTTGGCTTTCTGGGTTGATATTTAGCGTCTTTTTCATGGCGTTGATTATACTAAAATCATGACGTTAACGCTTGGTGGATAAGAGTTTATTATCGCTTAAGTCATTGTAAAATCGTTTATTTCAATGGGTTTATGGCCGATAATCGTGAAGCCAGAAAGCAGTCTATCAAGCTCGAATTGAGTTAGGGTAAACACCTCATTTTGCTCTTTGGAAGGCCACTTGTACTTGGCTTTTTCGAGGCGCTTGTACCAAAGAGCGAAGCCTGTTTTATCCCAGTACAACACTTTGACTTTATCGCGCTGTTTGTTGGTGAATAGGAACAGCGCACCACTGCCCAAGGGTAAGTCGGTGTCACTTTCGATAATCGCCGCGAGGCCGTTGATGGACTTTCTAAAATCGACGCTTTCGCGATAGAGATAGATTTCGGGAGCACTGAGCATACGTTTCATGACAGCGCACCGATAAGCTCTGCGAGATAGGTCGCTGGCGTGCCTTGTGGGATGCTCAGTTCAACATCATTGACGAGCAGGGTCATATTGGCAACGGCAACGTGAGTGGCTTGATACTTTGTGGTCTTTTCAACGACTTCTGTTTTAACAAAGCCAACCGTGTTCGGTTTTTCGCAGTGCTTTAACTGTTGGCGCTTAGCGTAAAAAGTGGAGAGACTCAGTCCGTTACGTTCACAGAATAATCGTTGTGATAACTGGCTGGATTCATAGTGTTCGAACAGGGTTCGCCATTCTTGGTTAGTGCGTCGTTTGGCCATTTCAAATCTCCTTTGGGTTGGAGGTTTGATCTTATTATTCGGGCTAGACGATTAGAATGCGGGGTTTATGATGCGCTTAGAACGCTAGGCAAAGCTGGCGAATAAATAATGGGTGGAAGTCCCATCTCAGTAAGGACTAACCATCCGCTGGGTCCTCGAGCTATGCGCTGAGTGTGGGTAACTGCATTAGTGAAGTGTTAGTAGAGGCATCTGTAGGCTAAGTATTGAGCCACGAAATTCAGTTTGGAAGTGGAGATGTTGTTAAGCGAAGCAGAATCCAATAGTGACAAGAGCGTAATTTGGTGAGTTCTTGGGCACACTTCCCGGGGTCGGAGACCTTATGCATACAGAGAAATTTATACGCCGGAACCTAGGAGATCCTATACAGTCCCGGTAAGTATCAACCGGGCATAATTATTGAACCCTCTCAGGCAAGATAAATATGGTATAGGAAGTCGGACAGGATAATAGTACTGATGAAACAGACGAACAAAACTCGTAAAACAGACGCGGAGTCTGCGGAGGGAAGTATCCTGACCAAGGGGAATGGTCAACAGTCTAACCACGGCCAGACACAGAGCTGGATCCCCGTGATGTCAAAGTTGGTGGCCATACGCAAACTCGCAGCTCAAAATAAGACACTGAAGTTTAACAACCTTCTTCATCTTATAACGGAAGAATTGCTCATGGAGTGCTTTTACACTCTCAAGCGTGATTCTGCCGCAGGGATCGATGGGGTAACATGGGATAAATATCAATTATTCTCAAAACAGCTCATCAAGCAGCTATGTGAAGATATTCAATCAGGACGATATAAGCCAAAACCTGCCAGAAGAATTTATATCCCTAAACAAGACGGTAGTCAGCGACCGCTGAATATCCCCCCTCTGGCAGGATAGTTGTCACTGTTAAAATTTAACCAGTCTAGGGCGGTAAGAGTGAATTGTGTCTCGTATTCCAACAGAAAGAAAAGAAGCCATATTGAAGAAGCTGCTGCCTCCATACTCAATGTCAGTGAGCGAACTTTCAAAAGAGGAAGGCATTAGCACTGCAACCCTGTATCATTGGCGACAGCAACTCAGACGTTCAGGAGCCGCAGTGCCAAACAGCAACACTTCATCAGAGCAGTGGTCTGCTCAAACTAAACTCGCCATCGTCGCCGAGACTTACTCGATGACCGAGAATGAACTCAGCCAATATTGTCGTGAAAAAGGTCTGTTTCCAGAGCAAGTCCAACGCTGGCGCAGCGAATGTATGCAAGGCTTCATGTCGAGTAAAGAGCGGGAAGCACAAGCAAAGAAGCAGGCCAAAGCGGATAAGCTTGAAATCAAAGAGCTTAGGAAGGAGTTACGCCACAAAGAAAAGGCGCTCGCTGAAACGGCTGCCCTGTTGGTTCTACGAAAAAAGCTCATAGCCTTTTACGGGGAAGAGCCAGAGGACGACTAACCTCAACCGATGAAAGGCAGCACCTGATTGCTCTTATCCACGATGCCAAGCAAAGTGGTTGCCGCTTAGAGCGAGCTTGTTATGAGGTTCAAATTGACCTGAGAACGTATCGTCGATGGTATCGGCAAGGAGAGGTTCAAGCGGATAAAAGACCGACCTGTGCCAGACCTGAGCCAGCTAACAAGCTCTCTCAGCAAGAGCGTGATGCCATTATCGAGGTGTGTAACCGCCCAGAGTTCGCGAGCTTACCTCCAACTCAAATCGTACCGACACTGCTTGATAAAGGTGAGTATATCGCCTCAGAGTCGAGCTATTATCGGGTACTGAGTGCACAAGGGCAACTTCATCATCGAGGCCGTCAGAGGAGTAGACAAACACAAGCGAAGCCAACGAGTTATACGGCGACAGGCTCGAATCAAGTCTACACATGGGATATCACTTACTTGCCTTCAAAGGTTCGAGGCCAGCACTATTATCTGTACGTCATTGAGGACATCTACAGCCGAAAAATCGTGGGTTATGAGGTGTATGAACGTGAGTGCGGCGAGTTAGCCTCACAACTCCTGCAGCGGACGTTGATGCGAGAGCAGTGCTTCAGTCAACCGCTGGTTCTTCACTCAGATAACGGTGCGCCTATGAAGTCGCTGACGTTCAAAGCGAAGATGGATGAGTTAGGCATTACCTCATCGTATAGCCGTCCAAGAGTCAGTGATGATAATCCGTATGTAGAATCGTTGTTCCGCACGGTAAAGTACATGCCAAACTGGCCGACAAAGGGCTTTGAAAGTCTCGACAGCAGTCGACGTTGGGTTGAAGCCTTCGTGCGCTGGTACAACACCGAGCACAAACACAGTAAGCTAAATTATGTCACGCCTTCAGAGCGTCATAATGGAAAAGATGAAGAGATCTTGAAGCGCCGAGCTGAGGTATTGCTCGCAGCAAAACAGCGAAAACCTGAGCGCTGGCCTGGTGATATCAGGAACTGTGAACCAGTTGGTGAAGTCCACCTAAATCCAGAAAGAGAAGCTGCTTAATAAGCAAGCAAATGATGGCAACTATCTTGAAAAACACCGTATCCTATGCATTAGGGACAAAATTGTTCAACAAGCAGTCAGTAAAGTTCTAGAATCGATCTATGAGAGCGACTTTATGGGCTTTTCATATGGTTTTCGACCAGAGCGGAATCAGCATCAAGCTCTTGATGCACTGTATGTTGCTCTCAACCGGAGAAAGATAAACTGGGTGCTTGATTTAGATATAACCAAGTTCTTTGATACTGTAGAACATGATTGGTTGATCCAGTTCTTAGAGCACAGAGTCGCAGATAAACCATTGCTCAAAATTATTACCAAATGGTTAAAAGTAGGGTACGTTGATGAACATAACCAGCGAGTTAAATCGCTCCTCGGGACTCCTCAAGGATCGGTGATCTCACCATTGTTGGCAAATGTTTATCTTCATTATACTTTTGATCTTTGGCTGAACCGAGAACGGCATCGAAGTGCAACTGGCGATGTCATCATGGTTAGGTACGCTGACGATGCTGTTATCGGTTTTCAGCATAAAAATGATGCAAATGCGTGTTTAGAGGGGTTGAAAAGACGCCTCTCTCAATTTGGCTTATCCGTTCATCCGGACAAAACCAAGTTGATACATTTTGGACGATTCGCTTTTGAAGACTTTAAAAGAGGGAAAGTTCAAAGACCAGGAACCTTTGATTTCCTTGGATTCACACATTACTGTGACCTGACTAAGAGCCAAAAGGCCATAATGATCAAGCGGAAGACAATCAAAAAGCGACTTATCAGTAAGATAAAATGGGTCAGACAGGAGCTAAAGAAAAGGCTTCACTTACCGCCGTGGAAGGTTGGAAAGTGGCTGAATCAGATTATTCGAGGGCACATCAACTATTATGGTGTCCCAATGAATGGTAGCTCCCTAAATCTGTTTATTACAGAGATCACTAATGCATGGCTAAAGCAACTGCGAAGGCGTAGCCAGCGTCATAAAATGACATGGTCACGTTTTAGGAAATTAGTTGATTACTGGATCCCCAAAGCAAGAATTGTCCACCCTTATCCTGAGCAGCGATTTGACGTTAGACCCAAGGTAGGAGCCGTATGCGTTAGTAGCGCACGTACGGATCTGTGCGGGGGGTAGCGGGTGACCGCTATTCCTACCGCGACCATCGTAAGCGTGTTGTTCGACTCATGCGCGATATGGGGATTGGGGCGATTTATCCCAAGCCCAAAACGACGCTGGCTAACAAAGCACACAAGGTGTATCCCTACCTGTTGCGTGATATCGAAGTCACTTACCCAAACCAAGCTTGGGCGATTGATATCACGTACATCCCGATGGCGAAGGGGTTCCTGTACCTCGTTGCGATTATCGACTGGTATAGCCGCAAAGTGCTGGCTTGGCGACTATCCAACACCATGGACACGAGTTTTTGTATCGAAGCGCTTGAGGAAGCGCTGAAGCATTATGGGCCACCTGATATCTTTAACTCAGATCAAGGCAGCCAGTTTACCAGCACAGAGTTCACACAGAAGTTAATTGAACATGACATACGTATAAGCATGGACGGGAAAGGCCGCTGGGTTGACAATGTTTTCATTGAGCGATTATGGCGAAGCCTGAAATATGAGGAGGTTTACTTAAAGGCTTATACCACGCCCCGTGAAGCCGAGCTTGAAATCGGCAACTACATGGTGTTTTATAATGAAGAGCGTAACCATCAAGGACTGAATAACCTCACTCCTGATGAGGCCTACTTCGGTAGGCAAAGATACGCAGCATGAGCTGGGTCAACCACTTAACAAATGAGCTTATGTGTCCAACCAGCGGGGTCCACTTCTGAATACGCCTTTGGATAGACTTATAAATAGTAAGAAGCAATAAGCTATCTTTATCATGGTTAGAACGGTGTTAGCACACCGTTCCGCCAGTGTGTTTGGTGTCTTGTTCTGTTTCAAGGCAGGTCAGTATCATAATTTCCAAGCCATGTACCAATGTCTCCAAACCAGGGCAAGATCATGAACATTTCTTGTACAACGCAAGGTTAAATTTGACCTGAAGCACGGTCTGTGATCTTATGCTCTTCTTTTGGGGAGCGACCATGAATATTAATACCATCAAAGCGCATTTCAGTATCATCCGTGACAAACGGCAAAGTGCAAAAGTTGATTATCCTCTGTTTGATATTTTGTTTGGGTCTATCTGTGCCGTGATAGCCGGAGGTCAAGGCTGGACTGACATTCGTGAATATGTTCTTGGCCACCATGAGTGGTTTCTTAAACAGGGACTGTTTGAAAACGGTGTGCCTGTCAACGATACCTTTGCTCGTTTGATTGCAAATATTGATCCTGCCGAGTTTCGCGACTGCTTCCTGGGTTGGATGAATGCGGTACATACCATGACGTTTGGTGAGGTGATTGCCATTGATGGCAAGACTTTGCGCGGCTCCTACGATAGAGACGACAGGAAAAGCACCATCCATATGGTGAGCGCCTATGCAAGTGCCAACCAACTGGTATTGGGCCAACTCAAAACCAACAATAAGAGCAATGAAATTACCGCGATTCCAGAGCTTATTAAGATGCTCGACTTGCGCGGAGCTATCGTGACGATTGATGCGATGGCCTGCCAGACCAAGATTGCCAAGGCGATCACTAGCAAGGGCGGTGATTACTTGTTGGCAGTAAAGGGGAATCAAGGCAAGTTGTCGGCAGCCATACAGACAGCCTTCGCCCCACACCGCCGTGCCCCGATTGACAAAACCACCTATCAAATCGAGAAACAAAAAGGCCGCGTTGAAGCACGTACTTGCCATGTACTCAAGGCTAGTGAGTTAGAGGGTGACTTCTCAACGTGGAGCGGACTCGCCAGTATTGTCATGGTTGAAAATTACCGAGTAGCCAAAGGTAAAGCGCCAAAGTTGGAGTACCGCTACTACATAAGTTCAGCAGACCTGACCGCGGAGCAGGCAGGAAATGCCATTCGAGCCCACTGGGGCATAGAGTCAATGCACTGGATTTTAGATGTGAGCATGCGAGAAGACGCTTGTCAGATTTACCGACAAAACGCGGCTGAAAATTTGGCAGGTTTAAGACACATGGCGCTTAACATGCTAAGAGCTGAGCCAAGCAAAATTAGTGTGCCAATGAAGCAGAAACGTTGCATGATGAACCCCGGCTTCTTGGAGCAAGTCTTAGTCGCTGGATTTAAGTCAATGACTAAATTCTAACCATTCATGCGGACGCCCTGGTCTCCAAACTCATACTGGGTTGCTGGCCCAAAACCGCTTGTTGAGTGAGCAGCGGAATGTGCACAAAGCCACTGCGAATCGCACGCTGTTCGAGATGGCGCTGCACGCTGTAAAAGAGGTGATTGCAGACATACGTTCCGGCCGAATGTGAGATCTGGCAAGGAATACCGGCGTCTTGCAGCGTTTTTGTGATGGCTTTGACTGGCAGAGTTGAAAAATAGGCCGCAGGGCCTGCTGCGTCAATCGCTTGGTCTACTGGCTGATTGCCCGCATTGTCAGCGATACGAAAATCATCCAGATTGATCGCGATACGCTCAGGAGTAATGGCGTGTCGGCCTGCAGCTTGACCAAGCATAATCACCACATCTGGCTGATGGTGTTCAATCGCCTCAATAACCACTTGCGCCGCCTGATAACGCACCACAGGAACGCTGCAACTGACCACGCGTACTTGCTGCCAAGGGCTGTCACTCAGCTTTTTTACCGCTTCAAGAGAGGGGTTGATGGACTCTCCACCAAAGGGTTCAAAGCCAGTTACCAGAACGGTGCGCATGTTAAAATCTCCCAAAATAACAATGAACTACGCTAAATAGCCAAGCCACTATGCTTGCAAGTCACTATGCCTGATTTTGGCTCCGTCGCCAATCCGATTTCATCGCCAATTACCAGCATGGTTTGAAGTGACTCGAAAATGTTTGTCGAGCGCTTTGGCGTGCTACAAACAGGCTGGAAAGCAGCTAGCAAACCGGGCAAAAAGTCCCACTGAATCCCATTTTGAGCGCGGCATGCCACGCACATCCTGCTAGCTTTACAAGCACCTATCCTCACCAAGCGGGATAGGTTTTCAATACGTAACGTTTTGAGAATCAAAAGGGATCAGGATGAAAAACACAATTACTCTGTCTGCCTTGGGGGCGAGTGTTATCGCCGCGCTCAGCGCATTCAATGTCAGTGCCCATGGCTGGGTCGAATACCCCAATGCGAGACAAAATATCTGTTATGAAGATGGCGGTTTCTGGACAAATGAAATCCCCAATCAGGCGTGTCAGGCGGCGTATGATGTTTCTGGCGCGTATCCATTTGTGCAGCGCAATGAAGTCTCTGCCAATGTGCCTAACTATCGTGATATGACCCATGTAAAAGCGATTGTGGCCAATGGCGAGCTGTGCTCGGCGGGCGATGCGGCAAAAGCGGGTTTGAATCTGCCTTCACCTCATTGGCAAAGAACTAATGTCTCTTTGGATGCCAACAATCAGTTGGATTTAGTGTTTGCTGGCGTGGTGCCGCATAACCCCTCTTACTGGGAATTTTATCTCACCAAGCCAAGCTACGATCCTTCTTTGCCACTGACGTGGGATGATCTCGAGCTGATTGATAGCGCTGGCGATGTGGCGGTGGATGAGCAAAAACGCTATCGCATTAAGGTCAGCTTTCCAGCGGGGCGCAGCGGTGATGCCATTCTCTACACTCGCTGGCAGCGTGTTGATGCCGGTGGCGAAGGCTTCTACAACTGTAGCGACATCACGTTCAAAGACGGAGGAACCACGCCTCCAACCGACCCGACGGATCCACCGACTGAGCCGGGTAACAACCTGAGCGTGCTGGGCTACTTTGTTCCGCAAGGCTTTACGGTGGAATCGGGAGATACGGTGCGTTTTCGAACCTTTGATGCGTCTGGCGCAGAGTTGGTGGATCTCTCTTTACCGATCAGCGTCAACAACACCAGCACTTGGGCGGCAGAGCTGGCAGGGCAGTTCAATGGTCAGCAGCATAAAGATTGGTACATCGGTATCTGGCATCAGGAGATGAACCACTATATGTTCGATACGCGCAACTTGTTTGCCAACCAAGTCCATGCGCCAAGCGCCAATTTCAGTTACGCGCTGTCGCTGGTCAAAGGCGATATCACACCGCCGACCGAGCCAAATAACCTTTGGAATAAAGACAAAGTTTATCAGGCGGGCGATGTAGTGAGCCACAACGGACGCGAATGGACGGCCAAATGGTGGACCAAAGGTGAAGAGCCGGGTACAACCGGAGAGTGGGGCGTTTGGAAATAGTCTCGCGACTAACGATTGGCAGTGTGCACGCGCTGCCAATTCATAAACGCTTCATCGGCCAAATTGAGCATCGGCCTATCCTCTTCGGTGTCGCCATAAGCATAAATCTTGCTGTAGTCGCTTAATCGACAGTGCAGCTTTACCCGCAGTACTTTCTGTTCTCTGCTGCAATCGCCTTGTTGATATTTGCCCGTATACCGACCGCGGCTGACCGCCATTTCACTGCACAATAGCTCAATGCCTTGCGCGTCGCACCAATGGCGCAGATAGAGATCGAGCGACGCGGAGACCAAGATGATCTGATCGCCGCGCTGTTGATGCCAAGCCAGTTTCGCCATTGCCTCCGGCCGTAGGTAACGTGGAATAACCTCACGGGCAAACTGCGCTCCTATTAATTGCAGCGTCGCTTCTCGGCGGCCTTTAAACGCGATCCAACTGGCGATGGGGCGCATAAGATGACTTGGCAACAGATTGATTTTATACAGCAGATAAAACGGCGCGATCACCACTCGGCCAACCCACTTACGCGTGCCTGAGGCGGAATGGTTGAGAAAGAGTGAAAACATATCTTCGTTGGTGAGTGTGCCGTCGAAGTCAAACAGAGCCAGATTCATCACAACGCCTTGTTATCTTTTGCTTTAAGCGCCAAGTGTACCTCATCAGCGCAAAGAGGCCGAGCCAAAAGGGAAAATGCAATTGCATTAGGATTTGTTAAATAGATATGCAAAATATAGTTATAAATAATCGTGGTCTTTACCATAAAAAATCTTTTCCTTAGGCGGGACATTTTTTATTGTGCTGAGTAAACGATGACCTTATTATCCCCCTGCTTCTTGATGATAGCCAATCCGAGTACATCACATTCTGTTTTGTGGCAAGGCGATAGAGCAACTATCCAAGAGTGACTTTGACGGCGCCCGCGCGCTCTTATTGACGCTCCACTTTTCATCACGACTCACATGAAAAGTGCCCAACAGACTTGGAGGTTTACAATGGCTCATTCTGCATTTGGTTTTCAATCTATCTCTTCTCCTGCGCTGTCCAATGACGACATCGCGCTGATCGAATCTTCCGTTGAACAATTTGGCGCGCCGCTGTTGCTGCTTGATTGCGATATTATTCGTCAGCAGTACCGTGCACTGAAAAATGCCTTACCCGGCGTGACGTTACACTACGCGCTCAAGCCACTGCCACACCCAGTTGTGGTCAGAACGCTGTTGGCGGAAGGCGCCAGTTTTGATCTGGCAACCAGCGGAGAAGTCGACCTCGTTGCGCAAGAAAGCGTACCGGCCGAGCTGACCATCCACACCCATCCGATCAAACGTGATGCGGATATCCGCGATGCGCTGGCGTATGGCTGTAATGTGTTTGTGGTCGACAACCTCAATGAGCTGGCGAAGTTCAAAGTGTACAGCGAAGAGGTGGAATTGTTGGTGCGTTTGAGCTTTCGCAACTCAGAAGCGTTTGCTGATTTGTCGAAAAAATTCGGCTGTTCACCAGAGCAAGCACTGACCATTATTGAAACCGCTCAAGCGTGGAATATCCGCATTAAAGGCTTGTCGTTCCATGTTGGTTCACAAACCACCAATCCGCATAAATATGTAGAAGCAATCCACACCTGCCATCGTGTGATGCAGCAAGTGGTGGAAATGGGCCTACCAGCACTGAGCACGCTCGATATCGGGGGCGGTTTCCCAGTCAACTACACTCAGCAAGTGATGCCGATTGATGAGTTTTGTGCGCCGATTAACCAAGCGTTAAATGCACTGCCTGATACGGTGCATGTGCTGGCTGAACCCGGACGCTTTATCTGCGCGCCAGCGGTAACTAGCGTTGCTTCGGTGATGGGGCAAGCCGAGCGTGAAGGACAGATCTGGTATTACCTAGACGACGGTATCTACGGTTCGTTCAGTGGTTTGATGTTCGATGATGCCAAATACCCATTGGTGACCATCAAACAAGGCGGTGAGCTATTGCCAAGCGTGTTGTCTGGCCCAACTTGTGACAGTGTGGACGTGATTGCGGAAAACATCATGCTGCCAAAACTGGAAAACGGCGATTTGGTGATTGGCCGTACCATGGGCGCGTACACCAGCGCGACGGCCACAGACTTTAACTTTTTCAAACGTGCGCAGACCATCGCGCTTAATGAACAAGTGGAAAACAGCGAACGTTTGATTGGCTGATAACCCAGCCTGACGACCGCAAAAACAAAAAAACGCTCGCATTGCTGTGGGCGTTTTGCTTTTGGGCCACAAGTGGTGAATTCTAGTGGCACTTTCGCTTGTGATCGGCTTAGAGCTTTTGGTTGAACTGACTGACCGATTCGATGACTTGCTCCGCGCCAGATTTGATCTCTTCCATCAATTGCCCAGCTTGATTGGATAATTGCAACGTGTCACCAGCCTGCACTTGGCAGTCCGCGATAAGTTCAACCGCTTTGGTGGTTCTTTGTAAATTTTCTGACACCACATCGGCTATCTCTTTGGTGGTTTGGTTGGTTCTCGATGCCAGTTTGCGTACTTCGTCCGCCACCACGGCAAATCCCCGGCCCTGTTCGCCCGCTCGTGCCGCTTCAATCGCTGCGTTTAGTGCCAGCAAGTTGGTTTGGTCGGCGATGGCGCTAATATCGCCTACTAGTGCATCGATCTTCTGCGAATGTTCGTTGAGCGCTTCGATATCGCGGCTCGCGCGTTGCATCTGCTGTACTAGGCTGTCCATCTTGTTGATCATGCTTCTGACCACTTCTTGGCCTTGCGATGTCTGTTTTCCGGTCTCATCAGAGATGCTGTAAGCAAACTGCGCGGCTTCGGCGGCAGCGCTCTCCTGATTGACTTGATCGGTGATCACCGTAGCAAATTTGACCACCTTATAGAGTTCACCCAGCTCATTGTGTATCGGGTTGTAGGAGGCTTCGAGCCAGACAGTACGCCCATAATTATCTATTCGTTTAAAGCGATCAGAGACGAATTGACCAGATGCCAGTTTTTTCCAAAACGCCGCGTAGGCGGGAGAGTTGACTTCCTCGCTATGACAAAAAATGCGGTGATGTTTCCCGGCGATTTGTTCATTGTTGCTAAATCCCATACTGCGCAAGAAATTCTCATTGGCGCGAATAATTGTGCCATCAAGGTTAAATTCAATTACTGCGGTAGAGCGATTGAGCGCTTTGAGCAAATCTTCGTGCTCGCGAGATTTACTGATGGTACGGGTTAGCTCAGTGGCAAAAACGATGAAGCTTTGAACTTTACCTTTAATATTTATCACAGGTTGAACAATTGCTCTGAGCCAGGCTTCTTGGTGATTACCTTTCTCTATTTGCAAGGCACCATTCCAATGTTCACGCTTCTCAATGGCACTTTTCATCCGCGTATAATGTGGGGTAGCTCTAGCATGTTTGGGAACGAGGTTAGTGAGGTGTTTGCCAGAGATATTAGCGAGTTTAATGCCCAGTTCTTGCTCAAAATTTGCGTTGATGTCAATGACTTTCCCTTGCGGATCAAGCGTCATACGTAGCATGTCATTGTTGAGGCTCTCATTTATCTGTTCAAGCGAATACAATCTTTCTTTTAGTTCTTGGTTTTCTCTTTGTAGAGATTTATTAAAAAACATGTCGGTTTACCTTGGGCGGAGGACAGTATTAAGGATTATAGCTTTTATCACAATTGCTTACATTGTGATGTACCTTATTTCACCAAGTTAATTTAAACAACATGTTAAAAAAATAAGTATCAATAAGTTATGCGGCAGTTTCTATCATATTGAACTAGAGGGAGTTTTCCCTTTCGGCAAAATGAGCGGTAAAGCTCAATGCGAATGAGCTGAAAGAAAAAACGCCCATAGTGTGAAGTCGAGTGACGAGCTCACGATGTCTCTTCGGTCAGCGATGACGCTTAGCCCTTGTCGCTAGGCGAGCATGGCTTGGCTAGTTATACTGCCCATTCTCTTTTGCCTGAGCCGACGTTGATGAAAGACAGCCTGAGTATTCGTGCCTACACCAAGCAACTGCAAAGCCATGCACACGATGACTATCACCAGTTGGTGCTGCCCGTGCGGGGCAGTATTGATATCGAAATGGCCAGTTTTCGCGGTAAGGTGAGCGTCGGGGAGTGCGTGGTGATTGCCTCTGGTACATCGCATGCGTTTAAAGCCGATGAGCTAGCGAGGTTCATTGTCGCTGACTTAAGTGAGCTGCCAGCTTCGCTGACTGAGCAAGAATGGTTGGTGTTTCAGCTTACGCCGCCTATGTTAAGCTTTTTAAATTTCATCGAAAAGCAGCTTGAGTTTCAGGTGGATAGCGGCATTGAAAGCTCGATACTCAGCGTTTTTAACCTGCTTTTGCAGCAGCAAAACGGCAGCAAACAGATCGAGCCGAGAATACGGGCGGTGCAGCGACATATTGCGGAAAACCTCGATCAACCGCTCTCGATTGATCGGCTTGCGGCTGTGGCCTGTTTAAGCCCAACTCAGTTTAAAAAGCGTTTTAAACAAAACCTTTCTTGCAGTGTTTTGCAGTACGTCACTGAGCGACGGATGGAAAAAGCCAAAGCGCTGCTCACCCATACAGATTTGCCCGTTCAATTGATTGCGCAGCAGGTTGGCTACAGCGATCTTTCCGCCTTCAGCCGCCGTTTTTCGCTCCACTTTGGCCTATCTCCCCGCGAGTGTGCTCGCTAGTTTTGCGGCTTTGGCACAATAAATTTGCCGCTTGCCCTCACGTGAACCTTTCCCTGTACACACAGCTCGGCAGAAAGCTGATATATGCCCCGTTTCTGCGTATCGCAACGGGCGAAAATCATCACCTGTTCGCCAATTGCAATCGGTTCATGGTAGCGAACGTCGAGCCTTGCGGTCAGCGCTGGGATATTTTGCAACAGCAAACAGTGCGTCATTGCGCCATCGAGCAAGGCACTGGCGATACCACCATGGAGCAGACCTTGATAGCCCATATGACGAACCTGCGGAGTAAACTGCGCAAAGATGAGATTTTCTTCACTCAATTGGTATTCCACTCCAAGGCTGTATGGGTTTTGTTGTTCGCTGGCACAGACAGCACAGCCTTTGTGCAGGGTGAGGGCGTGATTCATGGTGATCCCGGTGGTTAGGCAAATTGAGTTAATAGCATATGCCAATAACAACGGAAGATACTGGCTGCAATCATTGTTTGCAGCCAGTGGCAGAAGTGCGCGCTTTACCCGCCGTGAAACACAAACGAGCGCATGGCGATAGAGCCGAGGTCGATGGTTTCGGTCGCAAAGAATAGCTCATCTTTGCTGCTGGAAGCGCCCGCGATAGTCAATGCTGGTGCGTAATGTTCCAGTGTCGGATTGGCCATGTTCATCAATTGTCCCATCGAACTCACATCGGCGAGCGCGGCAAAATTGCGCTCATTCAGTCTATCCGCAACAAAGCGATCGAACTCAAGTGCCCAGTCGTGCGCTTTCCCGTCAAAACGCAGCGCACGCAGATTGTGCACAATGTTACCTGAACCGAGGATAAGCACACCGCGATCACGCAGTTCAGACAAGGTCTGACCGATACGCAAATGCCAGTCCATCGTTTGAGTGATGTCGACAGAAAGCTGGAACACTGGCACATCGGCGGCAGGGAACAAGGCATCTAAGAGTGCCCAAGCGCCATGATCCAGACCCCAAGTATCATCGGTTTCTACCTGATACGGCGAGAGCAATGTTGCCACTTCACCCGCCAGTTGCGGATGCCCATTGGCCGGATATTGCTTGGCGTACAGCTCGTCAGGAAAGCCGTAGAAATCATGAATGGTGCGAGGCTTGGCAGACACATCAACCAATGTGGTGCCGCGTGTCATCCAGTGCGCTGAAATGACCAAAATGGCTTGTGGCCGAGGCAGCGACCGGCCAAGCTCCGCCCAACTGCGGCTAAAAGGGTTATCTTCTATCACATTCATTGGCGAACCATGCCCGAGGAAGACGAGTGGCATCCTCGGTGAATGTTTCAGGCTGTGTTTGAGTTTTTCTAGTGAAGATGCAAGGCTCATACTCTTTCCTATGCGGTCATGCTTTTGTTGTCGATGCAGAGAGTATCAGCCTCGCTGCTTTTCCACGCAATGGCGATTATGTAGAATAACAATCCTCGAAATGTTCTTAATTGGCGTGAAAAAATGGACTTAATTGATGGACTAAAAGCGTTTGTGGCAACGGCGCAAACGGGCTCATTTACTGAGGCGGCAGAGCGTTTGGGGGTTTCCAATCGCATCACCTCAAAATATGTCGCTCAGTTGGAAGAGCGCATGGGGGCTAGAGCACCGATCAGTTTAAAAAACACACAGTGACTTTAGACTCAAAACATGATCAAATACACAGTATTATTAACTTATCAACTGATTGATTATGTCTAATTCTAGAAACTGGGAACCACCAACTGCTCTTTCCAAAAAAGAGCAGTTTATTTGCAAAAAGTTAAAACAGACCGGAAAACTGTTTGTGTTCTTACGCACCAATCGTCATCTCATCATTAATGAAGAGATTAATCATAAGCTTATGTCGATGTATGCTGACCACCCAAGAGGAAAGCCTGCTGTTCCGGCCGCTCTTTTAGCTATGGCAACGATTCTCCAAGCATACGAGCAAAAATCGGATGCCGGAGCGACATTAGAAGCGATGTTTGACCAACGTTGGCAAATGGTACTGGACTGTCTAGGGAGCGAGGAATCGCCATTTTCACAAGGCACCTTATGTGATTTTCGTCATCGTTTAATTGCGCACGATATGGATGTAGTTTTACTTGAACATACTGTAAATGTCGCTCGTGAAGTTGGAGGTTTTAGTCATGTTCAGCTCAGAGTGGCCCTAGACTCAGCGCCACTACAGGGCGCTGGTCGAGTTGAAGATACGTTCAATTTAGTGGGACATGCTCTTGAATTAGTCGTCAATTGTGCTGCACAAATAAAGATGATCTCAGAAGAAGAACTCATCGAAGAATGTGGTCTAAAACTGGTAGGAAAAAGCAGTGTCAAAGCGGCGTTAGACATTGATTGGTCAGATAAAAACGAGAAGCATCAAGCCGTTGAAACCTTGCAAAATGATGTTGACGCTCTGAAGCAGTGGTTAGAAAAACAACCCTCCGCCTTTATTAAGCATAAAGGGCTGGAAGAGAGCCTCGCTTTACTTGCAAAAGTTTTGGAACAGAATATAGACCCCGACCCGGACGGAAATGGGCCTAAAGTAAAAGAGGGTTCGGTGCCGGATAGGCAAATCTCTATCTCAGACTCAACCATGCGCCATGGACGAAAATCAAGCTCAAGGACGATTAGCGGGTTTAAGCAACATATTGCTGTCGACTTAGACAACAAGCTGATATTAGCGACCTGTGTCCGTCCTGCCAATGAACCGGAGCACAAGGCGTCGGAGTACTTAAAACCCAAAGTCAATGCTTACGGTGAAGTTAAACAAATTCAAATAGATAGGGGTTATTTAGCTGCTCACTGGACAACGGAGCTGTACGAAGCAGGAAAAGAGGTTGTTGCAAAACCATGGACACCGCCATCCAAGAGCGCACTGAGTAAAAACGCCTTCCAAATTGACTTGGTTGAAGGCAGTGTCATGTGCCCAGCAGGGAAAGTTGCCATGATAAAGTCTGGAAAAGTAACGCAAGCCCGTTTTAAATCAACGGAATGCAACGCTTGTCCGAAAAAAGCAGATTGTACGACATCAGAGAAAGGTCGAAAAATTAAAATACACGAGCAGGAAGCGATGCTGCAAAAGCTTCAGAAGTACGTAAGTACGTCTCAAGGTCGGGCTGATGCTAGAGAGCGGGTCAAAGTAGAGCACTCTCTAGCATCAATCTGCAACCGCAAAGGTCCTAGAGCAAGGTACCGAGGCTTGCGGCTAAATGAATATGATTTAAACAGAACGGCAGCTATTACCAACCTGCATATAGCGATGAGTTTGGCTGCTTAAAATTTAAACTATATGGTGCTCTAGGCTGTTGCAACGCACCACGCGCAAAGTGGGCTTAACGCCAATCGGGCAGGAGTTATTGGCGCGCGCTCCGGCCCTGCTCGACGAGCTGGACGATCTGCTCGGAAGCGTGTCTGAAGCGTCACAGGGGTTAACCGGGCAACTGCGAATTTCTGCGCCCGTCACCTTTGGCGAGATTTACATCACGGGTCTTATCAGCCGTTTTACGGCGTTGCATCCGGGAATTTGTGTTGATTTGCGCCTAACCGATTCATACGTTGATCTGGCGGCCGATGGTTTTGACCTCGCTTTTCGCATCGGAGAGCCGGAGGTGAACACACTCAAAGCGCGCAAATTGGGTGAAATTAACAGCTGTTTGGTTGCTTCACCCCACTACTTGGCGAATTACGGCACGCCGTTGGTGCCGGATGATCTGAGATCGCATTTGTGCATCGTCGATACCAATCGACGCGATTACAGCAAGTGGACGTTTTATCGTGGTGAAACCCCGATCACCTTTACGCCGCAACGCCATTTGCTAGTGAACAGCGCGCGCATCGCCAGAGATTGGGCGATGGATGGACGCGGAATTGCGTTGTGCCCAGATTTTGTATTGTACGAGGCGCTGCACCAAGGTCGGCTGGTTGAGCTGCTTGGCAATTATACGATGAAAACCCACCCCATTAGCGTGGTGTACCTCGCGGGGAATGTTGTGCCGAGAAAAGTACGCGCTTTGATTGATTTTGCCGTTGATGATTTTCAGCAAGTGAGATGAAGGTTAAAATTTTTAGGGAACGTTACCGAAACTAATCGCCAAAAGCTTGAGTGGTGCTGTAAATCTTCTTACACTGAAGAAAATCATGTTTGGAGAATTGAGATGAGCAGAGTATGGGTAACGGGTGATGCGGTGGTGGATTTGATCCCCGATGGTGAAGCGCACTACCTTAAATGTCCGGGTGGCGCGCCCGCCAATGTTGCGGTGGCAGTTGCTCGCCTAGGTGGAGATAGCGCATTTTTCGGCCGGGTCGGGAACGATCCCTTTGGGCGGTTTATGCAGCAAACACTTAGCGATGAAGCGGTGGACTGCCAGCATTTAACTCTAGATAGCGAAAAGCGCACCTCAACGGTGGTGGTCGATTTGGATGATAGCGGTGAGCGTAGCTTTACTTTTATGGTCAAGCCAAGCGCGGATCAATTTCTCCAACCCACTGACATCCCGGGGTTTAAATCGCGCGAGTGGCTGCACGTTTGCTCGATTGCCTTGGCCAACGAGCCCAGCCGTAGCAGCACCTTTGAAGCGATCGCGCGGATGAAACAGGCAGGCGGTTTTGTCAGTTTTGACCCAAACTTGCGCGAAGAAGTTTGGGCGCAACCACAGGAGCTGATCGAGGTGGTTATGCGTGCGGTTGCGCTGGCGGATGTGGTGAAGTTCTCCGAAGAAGAACTGATGCTGCTCACCCAAACGGCCTCGATTGAAGAAGGTTTGGCTGTATTGGAAAGCTATGTACTGCCGCTGGTGGTGATCACGCAAGGTGCCAAGGGGGCTTTAGTGGTGGCGGGCAAAACGCAGACGTTGGTGAGCGGAAAAGTGGTGACGCCGATTGATACGACCGGAGCGGGCGATGCGTTTGTCGGCGGCTTACTCTACCAGCTGTCTGCCGCGCAAGATTGGCGCTCGGCTGAGGCCATCACTCAGGCTATTACTTGGGCGCACGGCTGTGGTGCGCTTGCTACGACGCAGAAAGGGGCGATGACGGCACTGCCCAATCAAGCGGCGCTTATGGCCTTTCTTGCTTGATGGTACGAGAGAATTTGTTGTGGGCGAGCCTAGAGCTCGCCTTTTTTCTGTTGTCGTTTTTTTTGTCTGCCTAGATCACAAAACCAATTCAGATCGTGAATCAGATTAAAGTTTTCTATTTTATTTCGGGATCGTTCCCTGATATTGCAGTATAGTCTAGCTACACAAGATAACGCCGGCATGCTTGCTAGCTACTTAGGTTGGCCGTGATGTTGAAAAGAGCACACAACAGCGTGTTAGCGAAAGATACTGCAACTTGTCATATTGCGAATTGGTTTATCGGGGAGCGTTTGCCACTTTTCCCACGCGTAAACTGCCAGCTTGCCTAGTTGCGTTCAACTCAATAGCCAGCTAGTCTTTAGAGTAAATCTCTAATAAGGCTAGGATATGGCAGAAGAATTGATGCAAGGTGAGCGAATAACCTGCCGAAATTGTGCTGATAAAAATCAGCTGGGTTTCGATTTTTCGATGGCGTTTCAACCCATTATTAACTGCCACACGCAAAGCGTCTTTGGTTATGAAGCTTTGGTTAGAGGGCTGAATAACGAACCTGCTTTTTCTATCATTTCTCGTATTACCGACGAAAATCGTTATCTGTTTGATCAGTTGTGCCGCGTCAAAGCCATTTCGTTGGCGGCGAAGCTAGGCATCCAGTCTATGCTGAGCATCAACTTTCTTCCCAATGCGGTTTACCAACCTGAGCGCTGCATTCGCACCACGCTGGAAGCGGCGAAAAAGTATGATTTCCCGACTGAAAACATCATGTTTGAGTTTACCGAAGTGGAGAAAATCGAAGACAGCCAGCACGTTGAACGCATCGTCTCCTATTACCAATCGTTGGGCTTTAAAACCGCGGTCGACGATTTTGGCTCGGGTTATTCTGGTTTGAGTCTGCTGGCGGATTTTCAAACCAACATTGTCAAACTGGACATGGGTTTGATTCGTGATATTGACCGCGATACAACGCGCCAATCCATTGTCACGCACTGTTTGTCGATGTTTCGCGATCTCAATATTACCCCGCTCGCGGAAGGAATAGAGAGCGAGGGCGAATACCGTTGGCTAAAAGAGGCAGGGGTGGCGTTGATGCAAGGTTATTTTTTTGCCAAGCCCGGCTTTGAGAGTTTACCGAGCGTGAATTTTATTGACTAAATAACACCATAGGCTACAAGAAAAACCACCGTGGCATACGGTGGTTTTTCGTTTTAGCGTGGTGCAAATGACCATGACATAGTATTTAGCGGGGTAAAATTCGCCTGCGCCTCGGTATGGTAGAGCGAGATTTGTGTTGCGTTTGGCGGAGTAAAGATGCGCCCTGTCATCACTTTTTCTCCGTCATTGATGAAGATTTCCAGCGAAGAGTTATCGGCCAGAATGTGCAGTTTCACTTTGTCGGACGTGAGCGCGAGTTCGCGAATGGTATCACCTTGGCGAATCTCGGTGGCGCTGCGATCAAAACGCAGCACTCGCTGTTGTGCATCTAAAGCTAGCACCACGCGATGCTGCTCATCGTGCATTAAGTGCAGTTCGCTGCCCCAAGGCAGAGTCACTTGCAGCTCAAAACTTTTGCTGCCAAGCGTGATTGGCTGTGCGCTTAATGCCAGTGGTTGCGTTTCGCCGCGCAGAGCGTCCAGTTCGGCCGTTGGTTGCTGGATAATTTGACCTTTTTGCCAACGAAGTTCACGCAACGCGGTGAATTGGTGGATCCAGCCGTTATCACAACTTGGGTGATCAATTTCGTCGGGCAGCCCCATCCAGCCGCACATTACGCGGCGACCATCGGCGGTTTGTAGGCTTTGCGGGGCATAAAAATCAAAGCCAGCATCCAGTTCCCAACCCTGCAGAAAATGGAATCCGCCTTGCTCATCCTGCTCAACGCGAAAGATGCGGTTTTGGTGCACTATGGTGTGGTGTGGGTTATCAGAGGTGATGCCTTGGGGGCCGAACACGACAAACTGCTCACCATCGATCTCAAACCAATCCGGACATTCCCACATATAGCCATATGGCGCGAGTTCATCGCCGTAGAGCTTATCGAACTGCCACTCATGCAGATCCTCACTGTGGTATACCGCTAGCCTGCCTTGCAAATCTTGCGTCTGCGCGCCAAGCAACATGTGCCAACGCCCTTGTTTGAACACCACTTTGGGGTCGCGAATATGCTCGGTGACACCCGGCGGCAACGTGCGGATCACTGGCCCCATTTTTTCAAAAGCGCCATTTGCACTAAGGTGGGCCGCACACTGCATGGTTTGTCTGTCACGATCATGGCCAAGGCGTGTGTTGCCAGTGTAGAACAGCCACAAATCGTCGCCATCACTGACGGCATGACCAGAAAATACCCCGTGACTATCGAACCAATCTGAAGGGGTAAGGGCGATGGACTGCCAAGCCCAGTGGACGAGATCCGCGCTTTTCAGGTGTACCCAGTATTTGTCTTTGTGCTCGCAGGCAAAAGGGTACCATTGATAGAAAAGGTGATATTCGCCTTGATGGTAGACAAAGCCATTCGGATCGTTGAGTAAGCCTTGCGGCGGTGAAATGTGCCATTGTGGGCGATACGGGCAAGCGGTGGGTTGCAGATACTGCGAGGCTTGTTGGCGCTGGCGAGCAGCGATAGCCAAACCCACCTTTGCAAGATCCTCATCGCTGATGCTGGCATCGCGCGCCATCGACAGTTGCCATTCTCCGAGTACAGACTCGGCGCAGACAGCGTCGGGCTGTGTAACGCGCTTTGCGTCGATCACGGCAACCGTCACTTGCCCCTTCGGCGCCAAAATTCGTTGGATATTATCGAGCCCGCCGGCGAGTTCGATAAGCTTTTCTAGTGACATAACTTACCTAATAATAAATTCGGGAACGTTCTCAAAAATATAAAACAAAGCAGATTTAGGCAAGTCTTTCTGGCAAAAGAGGAGAGCAGAGTGTAGTGAGTGTGAGGCCGGGCACAGAAACCCGGCACAAAAGAGAAAAAACTGAGAGGGGAGCTCAGCAAGTTTCGCGGCTGATATTTTGGAAGGTAAGCACCACTTTACTCATCTCCTGACCGCGCCCCGCGATGCGTTCAAGTAGCATTTTTGCGGCATTTTCTCCCGCTTTATCAAAGGCATAGTTGAATGTTGAAAGTGAGGGTGTACTGACGTAAGCGAGTTCATCGTTCCCCACGCCCAGCACTTTGATCTGCTCGCCAACCCGAACGCCCTCTTCTTGCAAGGCTTTCACCGCCCCCACAGCCAAACGGTCGGTGGCGCAAAACAGGCCGTCGAGTTTAGGATGCGCTTTAAGCTGTTCTTTTGCTAAACGGTAGCCCGACTCAATAGAGAAATCGCTGCGAACATGGAACAAAAGCGCTTGTTGATGAAACGCCAAAGATTGCTCTAACCCCTGTGAGCGCAGCACATCCACGGCGATGTCATCCCTTTGTACACCAATAAAGCCGATCTGTGAGCAGCCCGCTTGGACTAAGCGATTACCGGCCTCAAAGCCGACACGCATATCATCGTGAACCACGCTGGGAATATTGTGCATGGAGCCATCTTGCCCAACCAGTACCACGGGCACGGCGGATTGTTGGATCGCTTTGACCAGCGGTGCGTCTAAATGGGTAGCGTAAAAGACAATGCCTTCGACACGCTTCTGGTTAAATATCTGAATATATTCAAGTTCTTTTTCATGAACTTGATGTGTATTGGCCAGCAGAACGTGTTTGCCTGCTTGTTCAAAAATGGCGGTGAGGCCATCCACACCTTGCGCCGTCGCATGGGAAGAGACGCGCGGTACAATCACCCCAATCAAGTTGGTCTTTTGCGATTTTAAATCTTTGGCGACTTGATTGACGACGTAACCACATTCGGCAACAGCTTGTAACACTTTGATTTTTGTTGATTCTTTTACACCGTACTCGTCGTTGATCACCCGAGAAACCGTCGATTTGGACACGCCAGCCATTTTGGCGACGTCATGCAAACTTGCCATAAAGCATCCTATTTCACATTTTATTTGGGATTGATTGCAGAACTGGTCGATCTCAACCCGCTTTTAACGTGATTCTACCCTTGTTTTACGGATCCTCTGCGTTGAATTTACCGATCCCACTCACAGATTTTACCCGCATGTTTTGACCAATGGCGATTTATTGACAAGAATTCATTTTGCAAACGTTCCCAAAAAATGAAAACAAAATCGCAGTCAACCACTATACTGAAACGAAACAACAATCGGGGTGAGTTATGGACTATCCAGTCATAGCAAAACAACTTTTAGAACATTTGGGCGGTAAAGCCAACATTCAGGCATTAGCGCATTGTGCAACACGTCTGCGCTTAGCAGTCAAAGATGAAGCGCTGATCAATGAGAGTGCGATTGATTCTCTAGACGGGGTAAAGGGCCAGTTTAAGGTCGCTGGTCAGTACCAGATTATTTTTGGTTCTGGCATCGTCAACCAAGTGTATGCCGAAATGGCGAAACTCACTGGTATGGCAGAGATGTCGACCAACGACGTCGCCAGCGCTGGCGCAGAAAAGCAGAACATTGTGCAGCGTGCGGTCAAAGGTTTGTCGGATATTTTTGTCCCTATCATTCCGGCGATTGTCGCGGGCGGCCTGTTGATGGGTCTGTTTAACGTGCTAACCGCCAAGGGGCTGTTTATTGATGGGCAATCTTTGATTGATGCCAATCCGGGCCTTGCTGATCTCGCCAGTATGATCAACACTTTTGCCAATGCACCTTTCGTTTATCTCCCTGTTTTATTGGCATTTTCTGCTTCTCGCAAGTTTGGTGGCAACCCATTCCTTGGCGCGGCACTTGGTATGTTGATGGTTCATCCAGACTTACTCAACGGCTGGGGTTTTGGTAGCGCGACGGTTTCCGGTACGGTGCCGACGTGGAATATTCTCGGTCTGGAAATCCAAAAAGTAGGCTATCAAGGCTCGGTGCTTCCTGTGCTGGTGTCGGCGTTCATCTTGGCGAAAGTAGAGCTTGGTCTGCGTAAAGTGGTGCCATCGGTTCTTGATAACTTGCTCACTCCGATGTTGGCAATTTTCATCACTGGTTTTCTTACCTTCACGCTGGTAGGTCCGATCACTCGTGATGTTGGCTTTATGTTGGGCGACGGCTTGAACTGGCTGTACGATTCGGCCGGCTTTATCGGCGGCGCACTGTTTGGCTTTATCTACGCGCCATTTGTGATCACCGGCATGCACCACAGCTTTATCGCGATTGAAACTCAGCTTTTAGCCGACATCGCGACTACGGGCGGCACCTTTATTTTCCCAATCGCGGCGATGTCAAACGTGGCGCAGGGTGCAGCGGCTTTAGCCGTCGGCTTCACCACCAAAGAGACCAAGCTGAAAGGCATTGCGCTGCCTTCGGGTATCACGGCGCTACTGGGTATTACTGAGCCAGCAATGTTCGGTGTGAACTTAAAACTGCGCTACCCATTTATCGCTGCGATCATCGGCGCGGCGGCTTCCAGTGCCTTTATCACCCTGTTTAACGTTAAAGCTCAGGCGCTAGGCGCGGCAGGCTTGCCAGGCGTCATCTCAATTAACCCAGAGAAGATCGGCTACTACGTGGTGGGCATGGTGATCTCTTTTGCTGTTGCTTTCGGCTTAACCGTCATGCTTGGCATGCGCGAAAAAGCCAAACAAGGCGTTCGCGCTACGGCGTAATACACCCCCTAAAATGCGATTACGCTTTTGCCCACTCCATCGAGTGGGCTTTTTTCTACCTAAAACGTCTGACAAAGCAATTTTTGCGTCCGTTTAGCAAAGTCAAAAGCAATTTCTCTGGTTAGGATAACACCAGAAACTTAGGTTTTTTATATAAAGCTCGCGCAATGAGAATTCTTTGTTTTTGGCCTCCTGATAGACTCGATCCCATTTCACCAATCAGAGTGTGATACCCCATATTTAGGCGCTCTATATCATCGTGAACACCCGCCCTACGAGCACACTCAATAAGCCACTCTTCATCCAAATCGCCAGCGAAGAACGTAATATTCTCGATAATCGAACCACTAAACAGTTGGTCCTCTTGCAATACTGCTCCAACTTGAGTTCTAAGTGATTTAGAGACTATTGATTTACTACCAAAATAATGAATGCTACCCGATGTGACTGAATATATACCCAATAGAAGTTTAGAAATTGTTGATTTACCGCAACCTGATGCTCCGACTAAAGCAACAATCTCATTACTTCTAACACTAAAGCTTGCACCATTCAGAATAGGGGGTTGATCTTTTCCATAAGAGAAGTAAACGTTGTCAAACTCGATAACATTATCGCCCTGGTAGTTAGTTATAATAGGCAGCCCCACAGCATCAGGGACGCTGTCCGTTTCTTTTTCAGTTAAGACAATATCCGCTAAACGCTCGTTATACACAGATAACATCTTAAACTCGAAGTACTTGTTGATTAGTGAGCTAATGCTGGCAGAAAATCGACCTTGATAAGAAAGGAAAGCCATGAGCATGCCAATTGTAAAAAGTCCATCAAGCACCAAATTTGCACCAAACCAGAGAACTGTCGCAGACACGAGGCTAACAAGGGTCACATTCATTATGTTGTATATCATTCCAAGCTTTTGCTCGTGTAACTGTGCGTTCCTTCGATTAATGTTAAGGTTTCGCCAAGATGATTCTCGCCAAGGTAACGTCCCGTTAACTCTTAAGCTCAATACGCCACGAACTGTCTCTATAAAGTAGCTTTCTTCTTGGGTGCTAGCCTCCCAAGTATTTTCTTCTGCTCGTTTAAAAGCGCCAAACCATGCAAACCTGAGAGCGACATAACCGAGCGCAGCTGCAATTGCAATCAGTGACAATTGAGGGTTGTAAACCAACATAACTGACAGCGTACCTATAACTAAAACGGTCGCGGTAGGAATAGCGGTCACCCGCTACCCCCCGCACAGATCCGTACGTGCGCTACTAACGCATACGGCTCCTACCTTGGGTCTAACGTCAAATCGCTGCTCAGGATAAGGGTGGACAATTCTTGCTTTGGGGATCCAGTAATCAACTAATTTCCTAAAACGTGACCATGTCATTTTATGACGCTGGCTACGCCTTCGCAGTTGCTTTAGCCATGCATTAGTGATCTCTGTAATAAACAGATTTAGGGAGCTACCATTCATTGGGACACCATAATAGTTGATGTGCCCTCGAATAATCTGATTCAGCCACTTTCCAACCTTCCACGGCGGTAAGTGAAGCCTTTTCTTTAGCTCCTGTCTGACCCATTTTATCTTACTGATAAGTCGCTTTTTGATTGTCTTCCGCTTGATCATTATGGCCTTTTGGCTCTTAGTCAGGTCACAGTAATGTGTGAATCCAAGGAAATCAAAGGTTCCTGGTCTTTGAACTTTCCCTCTTTTAAAGTCTTCAAAAGCGAATCGTCCAAAATGTATCAACTTGGTTTTGTCCGGATGAACGGATAAGCCAAATTGAGAGAGGCGTCTTTTCAACCCCTCTAAACACGCATTTGCATCATTTTTATGCTGAAAACCGATAACAGCATCGTCAGCGTACCTAACCATGATGACATCGCCAGTTGCACTTCGATGCCGTTCTCGGTTCAGCCAAAGATCAAAAGTATAATGAAGATAAACATTTGCCAACAATGGTGAGATCACCGATCCTTGAGGAGTCCCGAGGAGCGATTTAACTCGCTGGTTATGTTCATCAACGTACCCTACTTTTAACCATTTGGTAATAATTTTGAGCAATGGTTTATCTGCGACTCTGTGCTCTAAGAACTGGATCAACCAATCATGTTCTACAGTATCAAAGAACTTGGTTATATCTAAATCAAGCACCCAGTTTATCTTTCTCCGGTTGAGAGCAACATACAGTGCATCAAGAGCTTGATGCTGATTCCGCTCTGGTCGAAAACCATATGAAAAGCCCATAAAGTCGCTCTCATAGATCGATTCTAGAACTTTACTGACTGCTTGTTGAACAATTTTGTCCCTAATGCATAGGATATTCAGCGGTCGCTGACTACCGTCTTGTTTAGGGATATAAATTCTTCTGGCAGGTTTTGGCTTATATCGTCCTGATTGAATATCTTCACATAGCTGCTTGATGAGCTGTTTTGAGAATAATTGATATTTATCCCATGTTACCCCATCGATCCCTGCGGCAGAATCACGCTTGAGAGTGTAAAAGCACTCCATGAGCAATTCTTCCGTTATAAGATGAAGAAGGTTGTTAAACTTCAGTGTCTTATTTTGAGCTGCGAGTTTGCGTATGGCCACCAACTTTGACATCACGGGGATCCAGCTCTGTGTCTGGCCGTGGTTAGACTGTTGACCATTCCCCTTGGTCAGGATACTTCCCTCCGCAGACTCCGCGTCTGTTTTACGAGTTTTGTTCGTCTGTTTCATCAGTACTATTATCCTGTCCGACTTCCTATACCATATTTATCTTGCCTGAGAGGGTTCAATAATTATGCCCGGTTGATACTTACCGGGACTGTATAGGATCTCCTAGGTTCCGGCGTATAAATTTCTCTGTATGCATAAGGTCTCCGACCCCGGGAAGTGTGCCCAAGAACTCACCAAATTACGCTCTTGTCACTATTGGATTCTGCTTCGCTTAACAACATCTCCACTTCCAAACTGAATTTCGTGGCTCAATACTTAGCCTACAGATGCCTCTACTAACACTTCACTAATGCAGTTACCCACACTCAGCGCATAGCTCGAGGACCCAGCGGATGGTTAGTCCTTACTGAGATGGGACTTCCACCCATTATTTATTCGCCAGCTTTGCCTAGCGTTCTAAGCGCATCATAAACCCCGCATTCTAATCGTCTAGCCCGAATAATAAGATCAAACCTCCAACCCAAAGGAGATTTGAAATGGCCAAACGACGCACTAACCAAGAATGGCGAACCCTGTTCGAACACTATGAATCCAGCCAGTTATCACAACGATTATTCTGTGAACGTAACGGACTGAGTCTCTCCACTTTTTACGCTAAGCGCCAACAGTTAAAGCACTGCGAAAAACCGAACACGGTTGGCTTTGTTAAAACAGAAGTCGTTGAAAAGACCACAAAGTATCAAGCCACTCACGTTGCCGTTGCCAATATGACCCTGCTCGTCAATGATGTTGAACTGAGCATCCCACAAGGCACGCCAGCGACCTATCTCGCAGAGCTTATCGGTGCGCTGTCATGAAACGTATGCTCAGTGCTCCCGAAATCTATCTCTATCGCGAAAGCGTCGATTTTAGAAAGTCCATCAACGGCCTCGCGGCGATTATCGAAAGTGACACCGACTTACCCTTGGGCAGTGGTGCGCTGTTCCTATTCACCAACAAACAGCGCGATAAAGTCAAAGTGTTGTACTGGGATAAAACAGGCTTCGCTCTTTGGTACAAGCGCCTCGAAAAAGCCAAGTACAAGTGGCCTTCCAAAGAGCAAAATGAGGTGTTTACCCTAACTCAATTCGAGCTTGATAGACTGCTTTCTGGCTTCACGATTATCGGCCATAAACCCATTGAAATAAACGATTTTACAATGACTTAAGCGATAATAAAGTCTTATCCACCAAGCGTTAACGTCATGATTTTAGTATAATCAACGCCATGAAAAAGACGCTAAATATCAACCCAGAAAGCCAAGATGTTGCCGAGCTACAAGCGATGGTGAAAGTGCTGATGTCGGAGAAAAATGAGTGGCAACAAGAGCGTCAATCCCTACTTGAACAGCTCAAGCTTGCCTTCGACCGTCAGTTCGCTAAACGCTCAGAGGCGTTAAAGCCTTACAATGAATCCCAAGGTGACCTCTTCAACGAAGCGGAGTGTGAAGCTGCTAAGGAAGAAGAGGTTGATGTTGTCACAACGACCACCACAATGAAGAAACGCGGCAAACGTCAGCCCCTGCCAAAGAGCTTGCCTCGTGAGGTTATCGAACTTGATTTAGACGACGATGAAAAGCAGTGCACTTGCTGCCAACATCACCTGCATAAAATCGGTGAAGACCGTAGCGAGAAACTTGAGTTCACGCCAGCGGTACTCAAAGTGTTGGAATATGTTCGTCCTAAATATGCTTGCCGCCAATGCGAGCAAACTCAGGACAACAGCCGCATCGTTCAAAAGCCAGCGCCGCAAAGTATTATCCCTAAAAGCTTCGCTACAGAAAGCTTGTTGGCCAATATCATCCTCGGCAAATACCAATACGCGATGCCACTTTATCGACAAGAGTCGTTGTTTACCCAGTCGGGTATCGAACTCTCGCGCACCACCATGGCAAGGTGGATTATCCAAGTCAGTGAGAAGTTCGCTCCACTTTATGCGGCCTTGAAAGCGCACCTACTTGAGCAAATGGTGATTCAGGCGGATGAAACGCCGCTCAATGTCCTCAAAGAAGATAAACAGTGTTACATGTGGCTCTACTGCTCGGGCGCGGACTCGCCAGATGCCGCACTGCCCAATGTAAAAAATATCGTCTTGTATGACTATCAAAACAGTCGCGCGAGGTCGTGCCCTGTTGCCTTCTTGGGCGACTATGATGGGTATCTGCAAACCGATGGCTATGGTGTTTATGATGGGCTTCATCGAGTCACCAATGTCGGTTGCTTTGCGCATGCTCGGCGCAAGTTCATGGACGCGAAAAAGCTTCAAGGCAAAGGTAAGTCAGGCAAAGCGGATAAAGCGCTGGCCAAAATCCAGAAACTCTATGGGATAGAATCCCGCTTAAAAGGTGCCAGTGCCGAAAAACGGAAAGCAGAGCGCCAAGAGCATGCTAAGCCGATACTGGATGAGCTTTATGAATGGATGACAACTCAGAAAGTGCTTGAGTCTAGCCCGCTGGGTAAAGCGATAAAATACACGCTCGGTCAGTGGCCGAAGCTCATTCGCTATATCGATGACGGTCACTTATCGATAGACAATAACCGTGCTGAACGCGCAATAAAACCGCTGGTTATTGGGAGAAAGAACTGGCTCTTCTCGACCAATCCCAATGGAGCGGAAGCGAGCGCGATGCTTTACAGTATCGTCGAGACAGCGAAAGCCAACGGCCTTATCCTTTACGACTACATAGTCAAGTGCATGCAGGAGTTAGCGAAAGCAGAACCAGATATCGATGCACTCCTGCCTTGGAACTTCAAACACTAACAATATCGCCCCGTGGGTTCATGGGGCGGATACCCTTAATCACTAAAACTAACGCATAGTAAAAATGCCACGCGTGCTGAATCACTCTTAAATTGTTTGTTAGCTATTTTATTCAAACCACTTGATACGCTCAAATCTATCTGGGTTTGAGACTAAAAACTTGTGAATATTAGCCAGCAATGTTTCTGATACACGTGGGTTAACTTTGCCCATACGCAAATCTCCTTGCGTAACGCCCGATATATCTCCGTTACTTAGAGACAGACCTAGTACCCTATATGATGCTTCGTCTGGTAAATCGGTGGCAACAATACGACCTTTTTGCCTACCTGCACTAATAAGAGGAAATGGATCGTGTTTGATAACCTCGCCTGTATCCTTTAGGTCGCCATTGTCATCAAGTTCCATCGATTTAAGCGGTATAGACCAATGCATTTCCGATGGCAGTGATTCAGGAATTACCACATGTAAAAGACTTGTATAAGGAAATCCGTCTCTTAATAACCCTTTGGTTTGCGTAACACCCATTGATGATGCATTCTTACTTGGTTTACGAACTGTAGGTCTAACTACTTTGGCTTCAACCGCTACAGTTTTGTGCAGTAAAGGGGTATCTCCTACAATAGGGATGATTAAGAGATCTATATCTCCGGGTTTTTGGTCATGGTCTAAACCTAACTCACCTCTTAACACTTCCTTTGCAAGAAGAATATCTTGGCCGTATGCATGTTCATCAATTTTTGAAAATGCTGACCATAAAGCAGTATCAATTGTATTTGCGAGCAATTGATTGTTGGAACACAATTTATCTATAACTGTTGTTTCTTTTTTAATCCATTCCATTTGAAATTTCTCGCTAAATCCGAAAAATAGCTAACGCCAGGGCAAGATCATGAACATTTCTTGTACAACGCAAGGTTAAATTTGACCTGAAGCACGGTCTGTGATCTTATGCTCTTCTTTTGGGGAGCGACCATGAATATTAATACCATCAAAGCGCATTTCAGTATCATCCGTGACAAACGACAAAGTGCAAAAGTTGATTATCCTCTGTTTGATATTTTGTTTGGGTCTATCTGTGCCGTGATAGCCGGAGGTCAAGGCTGGACTGACATTCGTGAATATGTTCTTGGCCACCATGAGTGGTTTCTTAAACAGGGACTGTTTGAAAACGGTGTGCCTGTCGACGATACCTTTGCTCGTTTGATTGCAAATATTGATCCTGCCGAGTTTCGCGACTGCTTCCTGGGTTGGATGAATGCGGTACATACCATGACGTTTGGTGAGGTGGTTGCCATTGATGGCAAGACTTTGCGCGGCTCCTACGATAGAGACGACAGGAAAAGCACCATCCATATGGTGAGCGCCTATGCAAGTGCCAACCAACTGGTATTGGGCCAACTCAAAACTGACGATAAGAGCAATGAAATTACCGCGATTCCAGAGCTTATTAAGATGCTCGACTTGCGAGGAGCTATCGTGACGATTGATGCGATGGCCTGCCAGACCAAGATTGCCAAGGCGATCACTAGCAAGGGCGGTGATTACTTGTTGGCAGTAAAGGGGAATCAAGGCAAGTTGTCGGCAGCCATACAGACAGCCTTCGCCCCACACCGCCGTGCCCCGATTGACAAAACCACTTATCAAATCGAGAAACAAAAAGGCCGCGTTGAAGCACGTACTTGCCATGTACTCAAGGCTAGTGAGTTAGAGGGTGACTTCTCAACGTGGAGCGGACTCGCCAGTATTGTCATGGTTGAAAATTACCGAGTTGCCAAAGGTAAAGCGCCAAAGCTGGAGTACCGCTACTACATAAGTTCAGCAGACCTGACCGCGGAGCAGGCAGGAAATGCCATTCGAGCCCACTGGGGCATAGAGTCAATGCACTGGATTTTAGATGTGAGCATGCGAGAAGATGCTTGTCAGATTTACCGACAAAACGCGGCTGAAAATTTGGCAGGTTTAAGACACATGGCGCTTAACATGCTAAGAGCTGAGCCAAGCAAAATTAGTGTGCCAATGAAGCAGAAACGTTGCATGATGAACCCCGGCTTCTTGGAGCAAGTCTTAGTCGCTGGATTTAAGTCAATGACTAAATTCTAACCACTCATGCGGACGCCCTGTACCGCACACCGCCTTAATCACAAAACTCACCGCATGCCAAAAATGCCACGCATTGCGAATCCCACTTAAGCAGTTTGTTAGCTTAAATTTCAGTACCTTAGATTTACCAAACCTGAGATAAACAGATTTGGAAAACCAACAAACCACTTGAGTTTTAAAACCCGAATTGGCTCAAACTTTGTAGCCGTTCATTTGCTTTGAAACCAGTAAATTTTGAGAATTCATCTTCGGAGAACTCAAAGCGAAAGCAAAACTTCCAAAGCGACTTTGCGCCAAGCTTGCTAACCTCGCGCAATCCTAAAACTCCATTGAGGCAACTGCTCAAAACTTGCGTTGGCAAACAATGCTGATTTGCCGAGAAACCTGAACGAATTGCTAAAGGAAGAAAGAAAAAGCCACAACCAATTGATTTTATGTGTTTTAAGCTAACGCCCTGCTAAGGGGTGAGCAATGCACTGCAAAAGCTACCGCACGCCGCTTTAATCACAAAGCCCACCGCATGCTGAAAATGCCACGCATTGCGAATCCCGCTTAAGCAGTTTGTTAGCTTAAATTTCAGCACCTTAGATTTGCCAAAACTGAGATTAACCCGATTTGGAAAACCAACAAACCACCTGAGATTTAAAACCCGAATTGACTCAAACTTTGTGGCCTTTCATGCGATTTGAAAACTCGAAAATTTTGATAAATCATTTTCGGAAAACTCAAAGCGAAAGCAAAACTTCCAAAGCGACTTTACGCCAAACTGGCTAACCTCGTGCGATCCCAAAATTCAATTGAGGCAACGGCTCAAAACTTGCGTTGGCAAACAATGCTGATTTGCCGAGAAACCTGAACGAATTGCTAAAGGAAAAAAGAAAAAGCCACAAACAATTGATTTTAAATGTTTTAAGCTAACGCTCTGCTAAGGGGTGAACAACGCAATACCGATGCCGCCGCATGCCCCTTAATCACTAAAATCAACGCATAGTAAAAATGCCACGCGTTGTGAATCCCTCTTAAGCAGCTTGTTAGTACGCTGCCCGCAAAGCCTTTGGCACACGCCAAGATACTGAAATATAGCACGAAACTTGTGGTTAAAAACACAGAAGCCTAACGGGCAACTGACAATCTAAAAACCGACCTCAAGATGAAAGTTGGCTAGAAGAAAAACGTGCCAAACTTCCCTTTTTCACCGTTTTCAAATTAGCAAAGGATTCGGTCTTCAGACTTTGACAACAACGCCAAAGAAACGCCGTTTTTGCCAAACATCTCCCAACACCAAAGAAGCCACACCAAAGAAATAACCCAAAAATTAGAAACCGTAAAAGGTGAAATCAAAGCGAAAACTTCGCATCTAGTGCCACCGGAGCGAACGTGAAAGGCACATTTGATCAGGTGTATAGTTAGGAAAAGAAACCAATAAACACAGAAACTTTTAACCTTTGATGCCAACCCAGTACTAACGCCGCATTAAGGGGCAGCCAACGCTACTACCAACTCACCGCATAACAGCGTAATCACAAAAACTAACGCATAATAAAAATGCCACGCGTTGGCTGTCCCTCTTAAATGCTTTGTTAGCTTACCTTTTCACACATTTCGTGCGATTTAATTATATTGACCGCTTCGTGTGATGAGCTATACTCCAATTAGACTAAAGACTGTGGAGAATAACCATGTATACATTAACAGCAAATGACGCTAAACGAAATTTTGGTGAATTGCTTCTTAATGCTCAACGCCAACCAATTAAGATCAGTAAAAACAGCAAAGATGCTGTTGTCGTGATGTCTATACATGACTACGAAGAGCTTGAAATGATGAAAACAGAATATCTTAAACATTGTTTCAACGTGGCTAAAGATGACTTGGCAAAAGGCAATGTCGTTGATGGTAAAGATTTTTTGAATGAGCTATAACAAACAATATGCACAATAAACAATATAAACTGAGTAGTTTGGCTCAAACTCATTTACGTAAAGTAAAAAATTATACCATCAACAATTTTTCCGAATTACAGTGGCAACGTTATAAAGAAACACTACTTTCTGGCTTTCAAATGCTCGCTGATAATCCTGATTTAGGACGAAGCTGCCATGAAATATATAGTAACGGCTTTTACTTTCCGATTGGAAAACACACTGCTTACTTCACAAAGGAAGAGAATTTCATCTTAATCGTAGCTGTATTGGGGCAATCTCAGTTACCGCAAAATCACCTGAAATAATAAACAATTATGGGCGATACTTTCGACTGGTAAGCTAACGCCCTGCTAAGGGGTGAGCAATGCGCTACGAATGCTACCGCACACCGCCTTAATCACAAAACCCACCGCATACTGAAAATGCCACGCATTGCGAATCTCTCTTAAGCAGTTTGTTAGCTTAAATTTCAACGTCTTAGATTTACCAAACCTGAGATTAACCTGATTTAGGAAACTGGCAAACCACTTAAGTTTGAAAACCCGAAATTTTTGATAAATCATTTTCGGAAAACTCAGAGCGAACGCAAAACTTCCAAAGCGACTTTGCGCCAAACTGGCTAACCTCGTGTAGCCCCAAAACCCAATTGAGACAACAACTCAAAATTCACGTTGGCAAACAATGCTGATTTGCCGAAATAACCTGAACGAACTGCCAAGGGAAGAAAAACAGGCTGCAAACAATTGATTTTCATTATTTTAAGCTAACGCCCTGCTAAGGGGTGAGCAATGCACTGCTAAAGCTACCGCACACCGACTTAATCACGAAACCCACCGCATGCTGAAAATGCCACGCATTGCGAATCCCTCTTAAGCAGTTTGTTAGCTTAAATTTCAGCATCTTAGATTGATCAAACCTGAGATTAACTTGATTTAGAAAACTGGCAAACCACTTGAGCTTTAAAACCCGGAATGACTCAAACTTTGTAACCGTTCATTTGCTTTGAAACCAGCAAATTTTGAAAATTCATCTTCGGAGAACTCAAAGCGAAAGCAAAATTGCCAAAGCGACTTTGAGCCAAATTTGCTAACCTCGCGCAATCCCAAAACTCAACTGAGGCAACTGCTCGAAACTCACGTTGACAAACAATGTTGATTTGCCGAAAAATCTGAACGAATGGCCAAGGGAAGAAAGAAAAGACCACAACCAATTGATTTTCAATGTTTTAAGCTAACGCCCTGCTAAGGGGTGAGCAATGCACTGCGAAAGCTACCGCACACAACTTTAATCACAAAACTCACCGCATGCTGAAAATGCCACGCATTGTGAATCCCGCTTAAGCAGTTTGTTAGCTTAAATTTCAGCACCTTAGATTGATCAAACCTGAGATTAACTTGATTTAGAAAACTGGCAAACCACTTGAGCTTTAAAACTCGGAATGACTCAAACTTTGTAACCGTTCACTTGCTTTTAAACCAGTAAATTTTGATAAATCACTTTCGGAAAACTCAAAGCGAAAGCAAAACTTCCAAAGCGACTTTGCGGCAAACTTGCTAACCTCGTGCAGTCCCAAAACTCAATTGAGGCAACTACTCAAAACTCGCATTGATAAACAATGCTGATTTGCCGAAAAACCTGAACGAATGGCCAAGGAAGAAAGAAAAGACCACAACCAATTGATTTTTAATGTTTTAAGCTAACGCCCTGCTAAGGGGTGAGCAATGCACTGCAAAAGCTGCCGCACACCGCCTTAATCACAAAACCCACCGCATGCTGAAAATGCCACGCATTGCGAATCCCTCTTAAGCAGTTTGTTAGCTTAAATTTCAGCATCTTAGATTGATCAAACCTGAGATTAACTTGATTTAGAAAACTGGCAAACCACTTGAGCTTTAAAACCCGGAATGACTCAAACTTTGTAACCGTTCACTTGCTTTGAAACCAGTAAATTTTGAGAACTCATTTTCGGAAAACTCTTCAAAGCGAAAGCAAAACTGCCAAAGCGACTTTGCGCCAAACTGACTAACCTCGCGCATTCCCAAAACTCAATTGAGGCAACTGCTCAAGACTTGCGTTGGCAAACAATGCTGGTTTGCCGAAAACCTAAACGAATTGCCGAAGGAAGAAATAACAAGCAGCAAACAATTGATTTTTAATGTTTTAAGCTAACGTCCGGTTAAGGGGCAGCCAACGCCATTACCAAGCTTCCGCATAACACCGTAACCACAAAAACCAACGCATAATAAAAATGCCGCGCGTTGGCTGTCCCTCTTGAACCGTTTGTTATGGCTAACAACTCACTGATTTATTGGTAAAACCTTAAGAAAGGTCTATCCGTTCATCTCGACATTCGTAAGAGCCCATTTCGAATTCTCGACAAATCCAAGGGCGATTTTCGTAAATTGTGCACATGAACGTTTCACGATCTAGAGCTGAACACCAACCATCTGACAAACGCAGCATCGTTTCTCCACCCCATTCATCGAATGCAATATGCTGCTCTGGTACACCTGTATCGGTAATGATCATAACCTCTAAACGGCAGCAACAAGCATGGCAGTTTGAGCACGATATTTCCGGATTTGATACATTTTTAATTGGGATTGTCATCGAGTTCTTCAGCGAGTTTAATCGCAGAATAGTACTCCAATTTAAACCAATTTACCGACATTAATGATGAACTAAACTTGATAGCCATAACGCCCGCTTAAGGGGCAGCCAACGCCACTACCAAGCTTCCGCATAACACTGTAACCACAAAAACCAACGCATAATAAAAATGCCACGCGTTGGCTGTCCCTCTTGAAGCGTTTGTTAGCCGATTTTCAGATCTAGCTTGAAATTACGAATGATTTTTTCATCCAAACAACTACGTAAAAACTTATTCATTGCTGTCATATCATTAGAAGAATAGAAGTCGAGCATGAGCGTATTAAACTCTTGTTGACGCTTGGCTTGCACATTAATGATAGGGAAACCGTTAGCTAACAAAATACCGTTCATCATGAACCGACCTGTACGTTTGTTAACATCCCAAAAAAATTGAGCGCGTGCCATTTGTAAAAATGCAGTAATTGCTTGATCGTAAACATCAGATTCGCTATTCACCTGACTCTCAACTTCAAGCCATTTTTCGTCCAACTCATCTGGAGCCGGAGGCTCATACTCTGACCCCGTGATAGAAACGTAACCAGAGCGAAATTTACCCCACTCTAACGCTTCTTCTTTGCCTGCGATATTGTGGATTTTTAAGGCGGTTTCTTTATTAAATTGGAACTCACCTTGATCAACCAAGCCAAAAATAAACTCCCATGCTCGAGCTTGGTTCATTGCCATATTTTGATCACTAATTCGATGACCACCTACGGTGATCCCATCTAGAATGGTTTGCACCTCAGGTAAAGTCATTGCAACACCTTCGAGGTTAACAGCGTCATAAACCAAAGCCGGTACATCTCTTTTGGCAAGTTGTTTGGCCAACGGTATATTGGGTTTCATATTCCACATGTTATCTGTTAATGCTGTCATAGTGATATTCTTCAATGTAAGTAAAACTCGGCTAAGTATACACTTACTGATGAGTAAGGTGCTAGAAGTCGGCTAACGCCGCGTTAAGGGGTGAATGCAGGGCGTCCGCATGAGTGGTTAGAATTTAGTCATTGACTTAAATCCAGCGACTAAGACTTGCTCCAAGAAGCCGGGGTTCATCATGCAACGTTTCTGCTTCATTGGCACACTAATTTTGCTTGGCTCAGCTCTTAGCATGTTAAGCGCCATGTGTCTTAAACCTGCCAAATTTTCAGCCGCGTTTTGTCGGTAAATCTGACAAGCATCTTCTCGCATGCTCACATCTAAAATCCAGTGCATTGACTCTATGCCCCAGTGGGCTCGAATGGCATTTCCTGCCTGCTCCGCGGTCAGGTCTGCTGAACTTATGTAGTAGCGGTACTCCAGCTTTGGCGCTTTACCTTTGGCAACTCGGTAATTTTCAACCATGACAATACTGGCGAGTCCGCTCCACGTTGAGAAGTCACCCTCTAACTCACTAGCCTTGAGTACATGGCAAGTACGTGCTTCAACGCGGCCTTTTTGTTTCTCGATTTGATAAGTGGTTTTGTCAATCGGGGCACGGCGGTGTGGGGCGAAGGCTGTCTGTATGGCTGCCGACAACTTGCCTTGATTCCCCTTTACTGCCAACAAGTAATCACCGCCCTTGCTAGTGATCGCCTTGGCAATCTTGGTCTGGCAGGCCATCGCATCAATCGTCACGATAGCTCCTCGCAAGTCGAGCATCTTAATAAGCTCTGGAATCGCGGTAATTTCATTGCTCTTATCGTCAGTTTTGAGTTGGCCCAATACCAGTTGGTTGGCACTTGCATAGGCGCTCACCATATGGATGGTGCTTTTCCTGTCGTCTCTATCGTAGGAGCCGCGCAAAGTCTTGCCATCAATGGCAACCACCTCACCAAACGTCATGGTATGTACCGCATTCATCCAACCCAGGAAGCAGTCGCGAAACTCGGCAGGATCAATATTTGCAATCAAACGAGCAAAGGTATCGTCGACAGGCACACCGTTTTCAAACAGTCCCTGTTTAAGAAACCACTCATGGTGGCCAAGAACATATTCACGAATGTCAGTCCAGCCTTGACCTCCGGCTATCACGGCACAGATAGACCCAAACAAAATATCAAACAGAGGATAATCAACTTTTGCACTTTGTCGTTTGTCACGGATGATACTGAAATGCGCTTTGATGGTATTAATATTCATGGTCGCTCCCCAAAAGAAGAGCATAAGATCACAGACCGTGCTTCAGGTCAAATTTAACCTTGCGTTGTACAAGAAATGTTCATGATCTTGCCCTGGGGGTGAATGCCGCCTAAACCAAGTTTCCGAAGACCACCTTTACCACCCAAACTCACTGCAAACCAAAAATGCTACGCGGCATGAATCCCACTTAAACGCCTTGTTATATTTATAGTACGACACTCGAACTTGTTATAGAATCCAGAATCAATAGGTGATTAATTTAACACAACAGTTACTCGAGACCCGATTATGTCATTAGTTACTTTAAGTATGCGTTACAAAAAACAGGCGAATAATGGTTTAGGATTTAAAAAAGATCTCGATGAATCTCTACGTACATTGAAAGCTTATGGTTATATTCTGACCCCAAATCAGGAAAGCTATATCTCAGCTCAAAACGGATGCAAAGTTGCGATTAGTGATCCCGTTAAAAAACGTAGAGCAAGCGGTACAATTTCAAAATTGGTTCCGACTCAGCTCAGTAACTCCGGAAAGCAACGATATACTATTGAGTTTTCAGATTTACGAGAAGTCACCTTTGTTCTAGAAGACTTTTCCGCACACAGAAAAGGCGTAAAAGTACACGATAAAAATGGTCTAGAGGTCAAATAAATATAACGCCCGGTTAAGGGGCAACCAACGCTACTACCAACTTTCCGCATAACACCGCAACCACAAAAACAACGCGTAGTAAAAATGCCACGCGTTGGTTGTCCCTCTTGAACCGTTTGTTATGTGTTTGTTTCAATTGGACTTTCACATAATCACTAAAATAATTACCGACCACATTTTGAATAATGAAAAGCTCTACCTCGAATAGTGCTCTTTTCTTTTTTGGCATAATGATAGAATTTCAATCCTTTCTGCTGTCGTTGATGATTGCCATTTGAGTATGTCATTGAGTGTTCTGAAACATCCTAAACAAATGTCATTTTCATCTAGACTGCAATGCCTATTACAAGGTGATTTAGGATCTTCACTTTCGGTTTCATTTACGTTAACCATAGTTAATATCCCTTTATAAACAATATCTTGTGATAGAAAAAGTTATTGGAATTTGGCCTTACACATAACGCCCTGTTAAGGGGTGAGCAACGCAATACCTAAGCCGCCGCATACCACCTTAAACACTAAAACCAACGCATAGTAAAAATGCCACGCGTTGCGAATCACTCTTAAACAGTTTGTTAGGCAAAATCTAACTCAATAGAAAGACACATCCTTTTCAGTATCTTTTCCAATTTGGCGAAATCTAATTCTGCCGACCGTTTTACGGTCAGTGTAATAGTAACCAGAAAGCTCAAACTTAGATTTTTTATTTTCTTCAACTTTCCTAACGTCAAATATCGTTGTTCCTAAGTATGAACTCCAATTAGGATCTTTAGGCAAAGAGCGATACATATAATATAGCTTAGGTTCTCCACCCTCTACTATTGGTGTACTTTCAAGAGTTAAAGACTTTGAAGTCTCTGTATGTATATTAATTTGGGTCTCAAGTAGTGATTGTTTAATCAATACCCTTACTGGGATTACCTGTTTATTTTCAGTTGTAATCTCCCCTTCCCAAGTACCGTTTAAGTCTGGGTACAATGAAGGGATGAAAAACTTTAATATTTTCCATATTGGTCGGGCTGTAAAGTTAGACGTGATGATCAGTATTAGAAGAATGGCTATACCACCAGAAATACTCATAATAGTTAAGCTATTATCGAAATGGCTACTAATGAGGTCATATGTGGTTAAGCTCAAAATAGTTGTTAATACTGCAACAATTCTAAAAAGGAACTTGAAATTTACAATCCTAAACATATTAATTCAAATCAGAAAACTTATGTAAACAGCGTTTACCATTACTCTTAGCTGATATAAGAGCTATGTATGACTCTTGTAATGTAGACCCAAGACCAGCAGAAAAAGTCAACTCGGGGTTTGCTATATCCTTGATTGATTGAAAGATTAACATTTCATTTATTTCATCTGACTCAATATACCCGGCAACGCCATCAGCGGCGCAAAATATGATACTGAAACCTTGCTTTCTCAAAAAATCAGCGATTAAATTTGTCTTATTGTTCACTAAGTGATTGATTCGAGAGAGTTCGTCTATGTCATTTTTCAAATACGATGATGTAATCATTTGTCCGATATCATCGCCATCAATTGTTATGTAGATCATAATTCTTCACTGTTTACTGCATCCTGCCATTATACTCTATAAGCAGCTAAACGCATTCTCTTTTGCCTAACGCCCGGTTAAGGGGCAGGCAACGCTACTACCAACTTAACGCATAACACCGTAACCACAAAAACCAACGCATAATAAAAATGCCACGCGTTGGCTGTCCCTCTTGAACCGTTTGTTATGCTTAAACTTCAAACACTTAGCTTTAAGCCATCATTAGAATAACTCAGACTTTCAAACCAACCCAAGCACCAAAACTCGTTAACCTGATCGAAACCATGATTTGAACAAAAACTGAGTTAAATTCACTTCGCTCAAGATAACAAAGTGCCCTTTCAATGAAAATCTGACCAACCAAGCTCACAGCAAATTGGCGTAAAACTCGAATGAGGCAACAACGCTGAACCACATGCGCCAGCCAAATTGCCTTTTCATTAGGCAGCGCAAAACAATAGCAAATTGCCGATGCGCTTTTGGCCGATAAGCCAAGGAACCAAATCACTCAAAGCGACTTTGAGAAAAAGAAACTCAACACGAACCAGCTCGAAACTAAAATGAGGCAAGCACTCGGAATTCACAGCATCAATTTACATGAAACCGCGACAGCATTATTCAATTGCCGACAAACACGAACGAATGGCCGAAGGAACAAAGAAAAGGCCACAACCGATTGATTTTGTGAGATTAAGCATAACGCCCGGTTAAGGGGCAGACAACGCCACTACCAAGCTTCCGCATAACACCGTAACCACCAAAACCAACGCATGGTAAAAATGCCGCGCGTTGGCTGTCCCTCTTGAACCGTTTGTTATGCTTAAACTTCAAACACTTAGGTTTAAGTAACCATTAGAATAACTCAGACTTTCAAACCAACCCAAGCACCAAAATCCGTTAACCTGATCGAAACCATGATTTGAATAAAAACCACGCTAAATTCACTACGATCAAAAGAACAAAGTGCCCTTTCAATAAAATCCTGACCAACCAAACCCACAGCAAATTGGCGTAAAACTCGACTAAGGCAACAACGCTGAACCAGCAGAGCCAACGAAATTGCCTTTTCATTAGGCAGCGCAAAACAATAGTAAATTGCCGATACGCTTTTGGCTGATAAGCCAAGGAGCCAAATCACTCAAAGCGACTTTGAGAAAAAGACACTCAACACGAACCTGCTCAAAACTAAAATGAGGCAACCGCTCGACATTTACAGCATCAATTTAATTGAAACAGCGACCGCCTTAACCAATTGCCGACAAACAAGATCGAATGGCTGAAGGAACAGAGAAAAGGCCACAACCGATTGATTTTATGAGATTAAGCATAACGCCCGCTTAAGTGGTGAGCAACGCAATACGATGTTACCGCACACCACCTAAATCACTAAGTTTACCGCAAACCACAAATGCCACGCGTTGCGAATCCGTCTTAAAGCGTTTGTTATGTTTAAGCTTCAAGGGCTTACGTTTTACAAAAACCAAGATTAACTCAGCGTTGACTCACAAACAAAAGCCAAGACCTAAAAAACTGAAATGACTCATAGATTTGAAAAACAACTTCAAATTTCGACTGTTCAAGCCCAAAACCTAAGATCAATTTTCTGATTGAGCCAACCACCCTAACCTCGCGCTTACCCGAGAATTGACTGAGGCAACTCTCTGAATTTCCAGCGCCAAACGAAGCCAACTTGCCGACAAGCGCAAAACCTACAAGCCGAGGGAGCAAAGAAAAGATACAACCAACTGATTTGACGTGATTAAACATAACGCCCTGCTAAGGGGTGAGCAATGCACTACAAAAGTTACAGCACACCAATCTAATCACAAAACCCACCGCATGCTAAAAATGCCACGCATTGCGAATCCCGCTTAAGCAGTTTGTTAGCTTAAATTTCAGCACCTTAGATTGACCAAACCCGAGACTAACCCAATTTGGAAAAGCAACAAACCACCTGAGTTTTAAAACCCGAAATGGCTCAAACTTTGTGGCCGTTCATTTGCTTTAAAAACCAGTAAGTTTTGAAAACACGTTTTCGCAAAACTCAAAGCGAAAGCTAAACCTGCCAAAGCAACTTTGCATCAAATTGGCTAACCTCGTGCAATCCCAAAATTCAATTGAGGCAACAACCCAAAACTCGCTTTGACAACCAATGCTGATTTGCCGAGAAACCTGAACGAATGGCCAAAGGAAGAAAGAAAAGCAGGGAAAAATCATGAACATCCTTGCTACATAAGGGCTCAAAGCTGGTCAAAAACTTCACAACGAGCCTATTAGATAAATAGCCAAAAATTGTAACTCATTGATTTTAATCAACCATGAAAATCAACTCGATTCAAACTATTCAATCTATCCGGATTTTTCACTTTCGAATTCTTTATCAGAATGCTGCAAACCCTTTAAACACGGGCATGTTCATGATTTTTCCCTGGAAAGAAAAGACCACAACCAATTGATTTTAATTGTTTTAAGCTAACGCCCTGCTAAGGGGTGAGCAATGCACTGCCAAAGTTACCGCACACCAACTTAATCACGAAAACCGCCGCATGCTAAAAATGCCACGCATTGCGAATCCCTCTTAAACAGCTTGTTAGTTGCGTACTCAACTCGTCCACCAACCCCTTTATTTGAGATTGTTTATACCCATCGATAGCTAGACGCTCACTTTCGTTGACTAAGAAACCAACTAGTACCCTTTCCATTTAGTTTTGAATGGTTAGTTCATCATAAGCCCGGTGAAGTTTATTCCGGGCTTTGTCTACATCAAACAACCATTCAATGGATGCTTTCTCTGTATTGCGCATAGTCTCCCAAGCTTTAAGTTCCCGATGTAATTCCTCCCAACTCCCGATACGTCGATTAAGGCATTGCTGATTCATAACGCCGATCTCAATCTCCACCATGTTGAGCCAACTGGCATGAGGGGGAGTATAGTGGAAAGTGATTTTCCTTAATATTCGACGAGCCTCTCCCGCAGGGAACGTGTGATAAAGTGCGCCAGCCTTGTGAGTGGTAAAATTGTCTAATACAACATGAATTTGCTCTGCATCCGGGTAATGTTCATCAACTAACTCTTTCATGCACCAAGCAAAGTCTTCGAACTTTTTGGTTTTTGTTGCTTTCGCATGTCGCCAACCATTATGTCGGTCATACATCAGGAAGATATTCGCTACCGCTTCCCTGCGATATTCATAATCGATGCGTTCTGGTTGTCCAGGTTTAGCTGAAATAGGCTCTCTTGTATGGGAAACCATCTGCTTCATGGCCTCATCGAAGTTAATGACCGGCTCTTTGGGGTTGGCAGGTTGAGCATACAACTCCAAAACTTCTTCCATCTGTGCAATGAAGTCCGCATTGAGTTGACCAATGCACCACATTTTCTTCTGCCATGGTTTGAGTTGATTTTCCTTAAGTCGTGAGCGGATTGTTTCCAGAGAAATACTTTCTAAGTCCGTCAAAGCAATCAGCCTGTCTGCAATTAAAGAAAGCGTCCAGCGAGCGACCCCTTCAGGTGGCTTGGTACAGGCGATAGTGATAAGCGTGGCTTCCTCGCTTGAGCTTAATGCCTTCGGCTGCCCACGACGTTTTCCTTCTTCCAGGGCAGATTGCAGGCCTTCTTCAACAAAACCGCGTTTGGTTCTATAGACCGTTGAAGTACTGGTGTTTAAGAGCTGACATATTTCAGCGTCTGTATGTTGCCTGTGATTTGCCAGTAAAAGGATTTGGGCACGTTTTAGCTTTCTGGCGTTGTGCTTCCCTTTACTGGTGAGTTCGTTAAGTTCAGCAATTTCTTCACAAGTTAGTTCAACACGGTAGGAGATATTCATGGCATGATAGGCTTCATTCTTAAAACCAACAATTGCTCATACTCCGGTAAAAATGTCGATCTAAGATGGGAAAATGTCTGGGAAATACACCAAGAAACAAGGGCAGTATCTGGCCTATATTTACTACTACACCAAAGTGAATGGACGAGCGCCAGCTCATGCAGATCTACAAGATTACTTTGAGGTATCACCACCAAGTGTTCATCAGATGTTATTGAAGCTTGAAGAGCGTGGATTGATAACGAAAGAAGCTGGTGTCAGCCGAAGTATCAAGGTGGCTATTGATGTAAAAGAGCTACCATTGGATTGGTAGCTCAATCGATCAGAATTAAATGGAAACGGTACTAGATCAACAGAGATAAGGATTAACTCTACTAATTCATTAAATGTAAAGACATAGAGTGATGGGTGTTGGTGGATAAATGTATTCCTAACTGTCTGCAAACGGCTAACTTTTTCTTTTTCAAATCGCTGACTATCAATTACTTGACTACCCATGTAAGGAAGAAAGTCTTCTTTCCGCAATTTTTCGTAAAGCCATTCGATATTATCCAAATCACCATACTCTGAGTGATAACTACCTTTTTTCCGAACTAGGCGTGAGTCCGATGTAATGAGAGCTAAACACATTGCCGATTGAACAGAATTATGCCCATAGATCACTGCCCATTTGAAATACGTGTTTTGCCCTCTTTCAATTTGAGACAAAGCGTCAAGTAAGCACCGCAATGACATGACTAGATCTGTTTCGAGATCAAATGATACCAAACTCTCTTTCATGTACTTACCTATTATTTATGAAAGCAACTAACGCCCGCTTAAGGGGCAGACAACGCTACTACTAACTTTCCGCATAACACCGTAATCACACAAACCAACGCATAGTAAAAATGCCACGCGTTGGCTGTCCCTCTTGAAGCGTTTGTTATGGCTATTTTAATATACTATATACTCTTTAGGGCAAACCCCTGTATTACTATAATCTTCTTTACTATCCAAAATTAATATATCCACCATCTTCATTAACCGTTTAGGTTTATGGTTGGAAAACTCAATATTAATAGAAATCGACCTGCCATCATGACTCTCGCCATTTACTGTCAAACAACCATAACTTTCATATATTCTTTCCTTGTGGCTAATAATTTTTGACATGCTGTCTTTAAATAACAACTGCTCAATTATAAAAGGATCATTTACATCCAAGCCAACCATTAGTGCTTCATCAAAAAAGTCTTTATATGTCAATTTGATATTTTCTCTTTTTGCATTAGCAAGATACATTTCATAAAATGAAAACAGCGAAACTTCTTTGTAACCTTGCGAGCAACCTGCTAAAAAAGCAATAATAACAAGCAAAATCTTCATGTTATTTACCCATAGCTTTTGCTAACTGCTCTTCTATATATGCAGGTCGCCCTTTTATCCTACGAGCAGCAATGCATAATAAACCAGAGCATGACAACAATAGCTCCTCAACATTAAAGCTTCCTTTTATAGAGGTACTAATTAATCCAAGCTGTAATGTTGCTGTATAGGATGTAGTTCCAGAGCCTTCATTTTTAAAACTAACTGCAACTCTCTTCACTTGCAATCCGAGTTCTTCTATAACATCTTTACCGCTAAAAGTCACAACACCAACTTTGCCGGATAAAATAGAATTGCCATTACTGTCTACTGTTAGCTTTGCTGTTCCAACATCGAACATAATCGAAGTTGTTAACCCTTTATTGCTCGAATATGCAATTTCGATTAACTTTGCAATAGTTAATTTAATTTCCTTATCTTTAACACTCATAATTACCACCAGATTTCTAAATATGGGGCATATGTTAAAACTGAGTAGTTGACATACAAAAATATCAATTACTACATTTGCGGCTCATATCTCTTTTGTATAAAAGAAGTGTACTGTTCAATAGCCATAACGCCCTGCTAAGGGGTGAGCAATGCACTACAAAAGTTACCGCACACCAACTTAATCACAAAACTCACCGCATGCTGTAAATGCCACGCATTGCGAATCCCTCTTAAGCAGTTTGTTAGCTTAAATTTCAACGCCTTAGATTTACCAAACCTGAGACTAACCCGATTTAGGAAACCGGCAAACTACCTGAGCTTTAAAACCCGAAATGACTCAAACTTTGTGGCCGTTCATTTGCTTTACAAAACCAGTAAATTTTGAGAACTCATTTTCGGAAAACTCAAAGCGAAAGCAAAACTTCCAAAGCGACTTTGCGCCAAACTGACTGACCTCGTGCAACCTAAAAACTCAATTGAGGCAACAGCTCAAAACTCACGTTCATATACAATGCTGATTTGCCGAAAAACCTGAACGAATTGCTAAAGGAAGAAAGAAAAAACCACAACCATTTGATTTTACGTGTTTTAAGCTAACGCCCTGCTAAGGGGTGAGCAATGCAATACGAAAGTTACCGCACACCGCCTTAACCACAAAACCCAACGCATGCTGAAAATGCCACGCATTGCGAATCCCGCTTAAGCAGTTTGTTAGCTTAAATTTCAGCACCTTAAATTTACTAACCGCGAGACTAACCCTATTTGGGAAACCGGCAAATCACCTGAGCTTTAAAACCCGAAAGAACTCAAACTTTGTAGCCGTTCATTTGCTTTGAAACCAGCAAATTTTGAAAATTCATCTTCGGAGAACTCAAAGCGAAAGCAAAATTGCCAAAGCGACTTTGAGCCAAATTTGCTAACCTCGCGCAATCCCAAAACTCAACTGAGGCAACTGCTCGAAACTCACGTTGACAAACAATGCTGATTTGCCGAGAAACCGGAACGAGCCGCCAAGGGAAGAAAAAATAGGCTGCAATCAATTGATTTTCATTGTTTTAAGCTAACGCCCTGCTAAGGGGTGAGCAATGCACTGCAAAAGCTACCGCACACCGCCTTAATCACAAAACTCACCGCATGCCAAAAATACCACGCATTGCAAATCCCTCTTAAGCAGTTTGTTAGCTTAAATTTCAGCACCTTAGGTTTGCTAAGCCCAAGATTAACCTGATTTGCAAAAATGGCAAACAACCTAAGTTTTGAAACCTAAATTGACTCAAACTTTGTAGCCATTCGTTTGCTTTGAAACCTGTAAATTTTGATGAACCATTTTCGGAAAACTCAAAGCGAAGGCAAAACTGCCAAAGCGACTTTGCGCCAAACTGGCTAACCTCGTGCAACCCCAAAACTCCATTGAGGAAACCGCTCAAAACTCGCATTGGTAAACAATGCTGATTTGCCGAGAAACCTGAACGAATGGCCAAGGGAAGAAAGAAAAAACCACAACCAATTGATTTTATTTGTTTTAAGCTAACGCCCTGCTAAGGGGTGAGCAATGCACTGCCAAAGCGGCCGCACGCCGCCTTAATCACAAAACCCAACGCATGCTGAAAATGCCACGCATTGCGAATCCCTCTTAAGCAGTTTGTTAGCTTAAATTTCAACGCCTTAGATTTACCAAACCTGAGACTAACCCGATTTAGGAAACCGGCAAACTACCTGAGCTTTAAAACCCGAAATGACTCAAACTTTGTGGCCGTTCATTTGCTTTACAAAACCAGTAAATTTTGAGAACTCATTTTCGGAAAACTCAAAGCGAAAGCAAAACTTCCAAAGCGACTTTGCGCCAAACTGACTGACCTCGTGCAACCTAAAAACTCAATTGAGGCAACAGCTCAAAACTCACGTTCATATACAATGCTGATTTGCCGAAAAACCTGAACGAATTGCTAAAGGAAGAAAGAAAAAGCCACAACCAATTGATTTTCATTGTTTTAAGCTAACGCCCTGCTAAGGGGTGAGCAATGCACTGCCAAAGTTACCGCACACCAACTTAATCACGAAAACCGCCGCATGCTGAAAATGCCACGCATTGCGAATCCCTCTTAAGCAGTTTGTTAGCTTAAATTTCAACGTCTTAGATTTACCAAACCTGAGATGAACCCGATTTAGGAAACCGCCAAACCACCTGAGCTTTAAAACCCGAAATGACTCAAATTTTGTGGCCGTTCATGCGCTTTGAAAACCAGTAAATTTTGAGAACTCATTTTCGGCAAACTCAAAGCAAATGCAAAACTTCCAAAGCGACTTTGCGCCCAACTTGCTCACCTCGTGCAATCCCAAAACTCAATTGAGGCAACCGCTCAAAACTCGCATTAGCGAACAACGCTGATTTGCCGAGAAACCTAAACGAATTGCCAAGGGAAGAACGAAAAGACCACAAGCAATTGATTTTTATTGTTTTAAGCTAACGCCCTGCTAAGGGGTGAGCAATGCACTGCTAAAGCTACCGCACACCGCCTTAATCACAAAACCCACCGCATGCTGAAAATGCCACGCATTGCGAATCCCGCTTAAGCAGTTTGTTAGCTTAAATTTCAGCACCTTAGATTTACTAAGCCCGAGATTAACCTGATTTGGGAAACTGGCAAACTGCCTGAGTTTTGAAACCCGAATTGGTTCAAACTTTGTAACTGTTCATTTGCTTTGAAAAACAATAAATTTTGATAACACACGTTCAGAAAACTCAAAGCGAAAGCAAAACTTCCAAAGCGACTTTGCGCCAAGCTGGCTAACCTCGCGCAGCCCCAAAATTTAATTGAGGCAACTGCTCAAAAATCACGTTGGCAAACAATGCCGATTTGCCGAGAAATCTGAACGAACAGCCAAGGGAAGAAAAAACAGGCTACAACCAATTGATTTTCATTGTTTTAAGCTAACGCCCTGCTAAGGGGTGAGCAATGCACTGCGAAAGCTACCGCAAACCACCTGAATCACGAAACTCACCGCATGCTAAAAATGCCACGCATTGCGAATCCCTCTTAAGCAGTTTGTTAGCTTAAATTTCAGCACCTTAGGTTTACCAAAACTGAGACTAACCCGATTTGGAAAACTGGCAAACCACCTGAGTTTTAAAACCCGAATAGGCTCAAACTTTGTGGCCTTTAATGCGCATTGAAAACCAGTAAATTTTGAGAACTCATTTTCGGAAAACTCCTCAAAGCGAAAGCAAAACTTCCAAAGCGACTTTGCACCAAATTGGCTAACCTCGATTAGGCCCAAAACTGAATTGAGGCAACTGCTCAAAACTCGCGTTGGCAAACAATGCTGATTTGCCGAGAAACCTGAACGAATGGCCAGAGGAAGAAAAAACAGGCTGCAAACAATTGATTTTTATTGTTTTAAGCTAACGCCCGGTTAAGGGGCAGACAACGCCACTACCAAGCTTCCGCATAACGCCGTAACCACCAAAACCAACGCATAATAAAAATGCCACGCGTTGGCTGTCCCTCTTGAACCGTTTGTTATGCTTAAACTTCAAACACTTAGCTTTAAGTAACCATTAGAATAACTCAGACTTTCAAACCAACCCAAGCACCAAAACTCGTTAACCTGATCGAAACCATGATTTGAACAAAAACTGAGTTAAATTCACTTCGCTCAAGATAACAAAGTGCCCTTTCAATGAAAATCTGACCAACCAAGCTCACAGCAAATTGGCGTAAAACTCGAATGAGGCAACAACGCTGAACCACAAGCGCCAGCCAAATTGCCTTTTCATTAGGCAGCGCAAAACAATAGCAAATTGCCGATGCGCTTTTGGCCGATAAGCCAAGGAACCAAATCACTCAAAGCGACTTTGAGAAAAAGAAACTCAACACGAACCGGCTCGAAACTAAAATGAGGCAATCGCTCGAAATTAACAGCATCAATTTAATTGAAACAGCGACCGCCTTAACAAATTGCCGACAAACAAGATCGAATGGCCGAAGGAATAGAAAAAAGGCCACAACCGATTGATTTTGTGAGATTAAGCATAACGCCCGGTTAAGGGGCAGACAACGCCACTACCAAGCTTCCGCATAACACCGTAATCACAAAAACCAACGCATAATAAAAATGCCACGCGTTGACTGTCCCTCTTGAACCGTTTGTTATGCTTAAACTTCAAACACTTAGCTTTAAGCAACCATTAGAATAACTCAGACTTTCAAACCAACCCAAGCACCAAAACTTGTTAACCTGATCGAAACCATAATTTGAACAAAAACTGAGATATATTCACCACGATCATGAGAACAAAATGCCCTGTTAACGAAAATCTGACCAATCAGACTCACAGCAAACTGGCATGAAACTCGAATGAGGCAACTACGCTGAACCAACAGCGTCAGCCAAATTGCCTTTTCATTAGGCAGCGCAAGACAATAGAAAATTGCCGATACGCTTTTGGCCGATAAGCCAAGGAGCCAGATTACTCAAAGCGGCTTTGAGAAAAAGAAACTCAACACAAACCAGCTCAAAACTAAAATGAGGCAACCGCTCGACATTCACAGCATCAATTTACTTCAAACAGCGACAACATTATTCAATTGCCGACAAACAAGAACGAACGGCTGAAGGAACAGAGAAAAGGCCACAACCGATTGATTTTGTGAGATTAAGCATAACGCCCTGCTAAGGGGTGAGCAATGCAATACGAAAGCTACCGCACACCGCCTTAACCACAAAACCCAACGCATGCTGAAAATGCCACGCATTGCGAATCCCTCTTAAGCAGTTTGTTAGCTTAAATTTCAGCACTTTAGATTTACCAAGCCTGAGATTAAACCGATTTGGAAAACCAACAAACCACTTAAGCTTTGAAACCCGAAATAACGCAAACTTTGTGGCCGTTCATTTACATTAAAAATCAGTAAATTTTGACAACCCGTTTTCGCAAAACTCAAAGCGAACGCAAAACTTCCAAAGCGACTTTGCGCCAAATCAGCTAACCTCGCACAATCCCAGCACTCAATTGAGGCAACGGCTCAAAACTCGCATTGTTAAACAATGCTGATTTGCCGAAAAACCTGAACGAATGGCCAAGGGAAGAAAGAAAAGACCACAACCAATTGATTTTATTTGTTTTAAGCTAACGCCCTGCTAAGGGGTGAGCAATGCACTGCAAAAGCTGCCACACACTGCTTTAATCACAGAACTCAACGCATGCTGAAAATGCCACGCATTGCGAATCCCGCTTAAGCAGTTTGTTAGCTTAAATTTCAGCACCTTAAGATTTACCAAAATCAAGGTTAACCTGACTTGGAAAACCAGCAAACCACTTGAGTTTTAAAACCCGAAATAACTCAAAATTTGTGGCCTTTCATGCGATTTGAAAACCTGAAAATTTTGATAGATCATTTTCGGCAAATTCAAAGCAAATGCAAAACTTCCAAAGCGACTTTGCGCCAAACTGGCTAACCTCGCGCAATCCCAAAACTCAATTGAAGCAACTGATCAAAACTCGCATTGGCAAACAATGTTGATTTGCCGAAAAACCTGAACGAATGGCCAAAGAAGGGAAAAGCCACAAACAACTGATTTTATTCGTTTTAAGCTAACGCCGCATTAAGGGGCAGCCAACGCTACTACCAACTCACCGCATAACAGCGTAATCACAAAAACTAACGCATAATAAAAATGCCACGCGTTGGCTGTCCCTCTTAAATGCTTTGTTAACTGATTGTCAATCTTGAACAATCAACGGCAATAGCAACAGACTAGCACCAAATGCGTAAAAGATTGGAAGAATCGCAACACTAAATCCTGCAGCCAATGCTTCATACTCTACAGTTAAATTACTCAGCGTTAAAATTATTCCGTAAAACGTTGTTAATCCCGCGCTAAACCACATTACTTTTAAAAAGATTGAAAAATTAATCACTAAAGTCCGCCCTTTAATGATAAGTAACGAGAAAATTGCTGGCACAAACGTACATATAATTGAAAAAGCATCAAAAAATTGAAGCCAACTATTCATTAGAAATAGATGACTAAAAATATAAATACAAGATAACCAGTAGATTAGAACACCAATTTTATTCAAGAGTAAATCCCCGCACTTAAATATATTCGCATCAGTTAACGCCGCATTAAGGGGCAGACAACGCTACTACCAACTCACCGCATAACACCGTAATCACAAAAACTAACGCATAATAAAAATGCCACGCGTTGGCTGTCCCTCTTAAATGCTTTGTTAGGCGGCGGTTCTCTGCATTATATGTTGAGGACCAGCTGGACCACCTAAATACAAATTCCCGGTGTCTTCAAAACCACATTTAAGATAACAATTGTACGCGGCTTTATTACGGCAATTTACCGTCAATTGTAACCGTTCAAACTCGGGATAGGTTGAAGCAACATAGCTTGGTAACAAATTCATTGCTCTACTCGCAACACCTAAACCTTGATGATTATGATCAATCAGCAAAGCTCGAACGCCTAGCGCTTTTGGATCACTAAAACTATAAGCGTCAGAATAAGATAGATCTAAGACGAAAAAACCAACAACTTGATCATTTTCGATGATCAAATGAGGATGTTCATCTTCTTTTAAAGATAAGATGAATTCACCAAGCTTATCGACTGTGAACTGAACTTGTTCGGGTTTTACTCGTAATTTTTCAACTTCAGCATCACGAGTTTTATTATATTTCTCAATAATTAACATGTTACCTCGATCTCAAATGACGCCTAACGCCCTGCTAAGGGGTGAGCAATGCGCTACGAATGCTACCGCACACCGCCTTAATCACAAAACCCACCGCATGCTGAAAATGCCACGCATTGCGAATCCCTCTTAAGCAGTTTGTTAGCTTAAATTTCAGCACCTTAGATTTACCAAAGCTAAGATTAACCCGATTTGGGAAACCAACAAACCGCTTGAGTTTTAAAACCCGAAATGACGCAAACTTTGTGGCCTTTCATGTGATTTGAAAACCAATAATTTTTGACAACACATGTTCGCCAAACTCAAAGCGAAAGCAAAACTTCCAAAGCGACTTTGCGCCAAGCTTGCTAACCTCGCGCAATCCTAAAACTCCATTGAGGCAACTGCTCAAAACTTGCGCCGGCAAACAATGCTGATTTGCCGAGAAACCTGAGCGAATGGCCAAAGGAAGAAAGAAAAGACCACAACCAATTGATTTTAATTGTTTTAAGCTAACGCCCGGTTAAGGGGCTGACAACGCAAAACACTGAACTTAAAATAACAACCGTAATCACAAATGCTGATTTGAACAAAAACCGCCACGCGTTGGCAGTCCCTCTTTAACCGTTTGTTATGCCGCTACATTTCGCCCGATTTGATTTTGGACTGAGCTTCACTTACCGTTTGCTTACCAAACAATATATCCATCATCGTGATGATTCGTTTCTTGTCGTCTCCCCACTTGTCTGTACTGGCACTGTTTGGCACCTTGAACTCGACTTCACCAACTTTCTCATTATTTTTATATGCTTTAACTTGGGCGTCTGCAATAAACGTCCTGAAGTCCCAGCTCCAACGAGAAACATAAGTAAGTGTAAGCTCAGAGCTCTTAGGTGGAGTACCATCACTCACAACCGTGCATTTGTGAGCCGTATCCAAACACCATTCTTGCATCGAATCTAAGAAAATTTCTCGAGTTGCGTCATCTTTTACGATAGTGATTTCTTTGCTCTGGTTCTCTCCCGAGATAGCTTCAGCTGTATATTTTGGTGCAGCACATGCTGCTAATAAAACGGGCAAACCAAGGATAATGATTTTCTTATACATTTTACATCTCTCTAATAAATAATAATTTTGTTGAAATTTCAAGTTGCGGCATAACGCCCTGCTAAGGGGTGAGCAATGCACTACGAAAGCTACCGCACACCGCCTTAATCACAAAACCCACCGCATGCTGAAAATGCCACGCATTGCGAATCCCGCTTAAGCAGTTTGTTAGCTTAAATTTCAGCACCTTAGATTTACTAAGCCCGAGATTAACCTGATTTGGGAAACTGGCAAACTGCCTGAGTTTTGAAACCCGAATTGGTTCAAACTTTGTAACTGTTCATTTGCTTTGAAAAACAATAAATTTTGATAACACACGTTCAGAAAACTCAAAGCGAAAGCAAAACTTCCAAAGCGACTTTGCGCCAAGCTGGCTAACCTCGCGCAGCCCCAAAATTTAATTGAGGCAACTGCTCAAAAATCACGTTGGCAAACAATGCCGATTTGCCGAGAAATCTGAACGAACAGCCAAGGGAAGAAAAAACAGGCTACAACCAATTGATTTTCATTGTTTTAAGCTAACGCCCTGCTAAGGGGTGAGCAATGCACTACAAAAGCTACCGCACACGACCTTAATCACGAAACCCACCGCATGCTGAAAATGCCACGCATTGCGAATCCCTCTTAAGCAGTTTGTTAGCTATTTTTTCTCAGTAACTGATTTGAATGATTCAAAAATGAATGTCGCCAACCCACCTGAAGCACTTGAATTTGCATAATCTTCTAAAGGCTGACAGAAGTTTAATTTGAATTTATCAATCGCTTCTTCTGGAGTGCGAGCTTGTATCGTATCACCGTCTACTTCAAGCCCCGAACTCAAGAGTTCTTTCTTTTCAAAAAGATAAGTTTCTGGTATCCGCCCCATGAACCCACGGGGCGATATTGTTAGTGTTTGAAGTTCCAAGGCAGGAGTGCATCGATATCTGGTTCTGCTTTCGCTAACTCCTGCATGCACTTGACTATGTAGTCGTAAAGGATAAGGCCGTTGGCTTTCGCTGTCTCGACGATACTGTAAAGCATCGCGCTCGCTTCCGCTCCATTGGGATTGGTCGAGAAGAGCCAGTTCTTTCTCCCAATAACCAGCGGTTTTATTGCGCGTTCAGCACGGTTATTGTCTATCGATAAGTGACCGTCATCGATATAGCGAATGAGCTTCGGCCACTGACCGAGCGTGTATTTTATCGCTTTACCCAGCGGGCTAGACTCAAGCACTTTCTGAGTTGTCATCCATTCATAAAGCTCATCCAGTATCGGCTTAGCATGCTCTTGGCGCTCTGCTTTCCGTTTTTCGGCACTGGCACCTTTTAAGCGGGATTCTATCCCATAGAGTTTCTGGATTTTGGCCAGCGCTTTATCCGCTTTGCCTGACTTACCTTTGCCTTGAAGCTTTTTCGTGTCCATGAACTTGCGCCGAGCATGCGCAAAGCAACCGACATTGGTGACTCGATGAAGCCCATCATAAACACCATAGCCATCGGTTTGCAGATACCCATCATAGTCGCCCAAGAAGGCAACAGGGCACGACCTCGCGCGACTGTTTTGATAGTCATACAAGACGATATTTTTTACATTGGGCAGTGCGGCATCTGGCGAGTCCGCGCCCGAGCAGTAGAGCCACATGTAACACTGTTTATCTTCTTTGAGGACATTGAGCGGCGTTTCATCCGCCTGAATCACCATTTGCTCAAGTAGGTGCGCTTTCAAGGCCGCATAAAGTGGAGCGAACTTCTCACTGACTTGGATAATCCACCTTGCCATGGTGGTGCGCGAGAGTTCGATACCCGACTGGGTAAACAACGACTCTTGTCGATAAAGTGGCATCGCGTATTGGTATTTGCCGAGGATGATATTGGCCAACAAGCTTTCTGTAGCGAAGCTTTTAGGGATAATACTTTGCGGCGCTGGCTTTTGAACGATGCGGCTGTTGTCCTGAGTTTGCTCGCATTGGCGGCAAGCATATTTAGGACGAACATATTCCAACACTTTGAGTACCGCTGGCGTGAACTCAAGTTTCTCGCTACGGTCTTCACCGATTTTATGCAGGTGATGTTGGCAGCAAGTGCACTGCTTTTCATCGTCGTCTAAATCAAGTTCGATAACCTCACGAGGCAAGCTCTTTGGCAGGGGCTGACGTTTGCCGCGTTTCTTCATTGTGGTGGTCGTTGTGACAACATCAACCTCTTCTTCCTTAGCAGCTTCACACTCCGCTTCGTTGAAGAGGTCACCTTGGGATTCATTGTAAGGCTTTAACGCCTCTGAGCGTTTAGCGAACTGACGGTCGAAGGCAAGCTTGAGCTGTTCAAGTAGGGATTGACGCTCTTGTTGCCACTCATTTTTCTCCGACATCAGCACTTTCACCATCGCTTGTAGCTCGGCAACATCTTGGCTTTCTGGGTTGATATTTAGCGTCTTTTTCATGGCGTTGATTATACTAAAATCATGACGTTAACGCTTGGTGGATAAGACTTTATTATCGCTTAAGTCATTGTAAAATCGTTTATTTCAATGGGTTTATGGCCGATAATCGTGAAGCCAGAAAGCAGTCTATCAAGCTCGAATTGAGTTAGGGTAAACACCTCATTTTGCTCTTTGGAAGGCCACTTGTACTTGGCTTTTTCGAGGCGCTTGTACCAAAGAGCGAAGCCTGTTTTATCCCAGTACAACACTTTGACTTTATCGCGCTGTTTGTTGGTGAATAGGAACAGCGCACCACTGCCCAAGGGTAAGTCGGTGTCACTTTCGATAATCGCCGCGAGGCCGTTGATGGACTTTCTAAAATCGACGCTTTCGCGATCAGGGAAAAATCATGAACATCCTTGCTACATAAGGGCTCAAAGCTGGTCAAAAACTTCACAACGAGCCTATTAGATAAATAGCCAAAAATTGTAACTCATTGATTTTAATCAACCATGAAAATCAACTCGATTCAAACTATTCAATCTATCCGGATTTTTCACTTTCGAATTCTTTATCAGAATGCTGCAAACCCTTTAAACACGGGCATGTTCATGATTTTTCCCTGCTTTCGCGATAGAGATAGATTTCGGGAGCACTGAGCATACGTTTCATGACAGCGCACCGATAAGCTCTGCGAGATAGGTCGCTGGCGTGCCTTGTGGGATGCTCAGTTCAACATCATTGACGAGCAGGGTCATATTGGCAACGGCAACGTGAGTGGCTTGATACTTTGTGGTCTTTTCAACGACTTCTGTTTTAACAAAGCCAACCGTGTTCGGTTTTTCGCAGTGCTTTAACTGTTGGCGCTTAGCGTAAAAAGTGGAGAGACTCAGTCCGTTACGTTCACAGAATAATCGTTGTGATAACTGGCTGGATTCATAGTGTTCGAACAGGGTTCGCCATTCTTGGTTAGTGCGTCGTTTGGCCATTTCAAATCTCCTTTGGGTTGGAGGTTTGATCTTATTATTCGGGCTAGACGATTAGAATGCGGGGTTTATGATGCGCTTAGAACGCTAGGCAAAGCTGGCGAATAAATAATGGGTGGAAGTCCCATCTCAGTAAGGACTAACCATCCGCTGGGTTCTCGAGCTATGCGCTGAGTGTGGGTAACTGCATTAGTGAAGTGTTAGTAGAGGCATCTGTAGGCTAAGTATTGAGCCACGAAATTCAGTTTGGAAGTGGAGATGTTGTTAAGCGAAGCAGAATCCAATAGTGACAAGAGCGTAATTTGGTGAGTTCTTGGGCACACTTCCCGGGGTCGGAGACCTTATGCATACAGAGAAATTTATACGCCGGAACCTAGGAGATCCTATACAGTCCCGGTAAGTATCAACCGGGCATAATTATTGAACCCTCTCAGGCAAGATAAATATGGTATAGGAAGTCGGACAGGATAATAGTACTGATGAAACAGACGAACAAAACTCGTAAAACAGACGCGGAGTCTGCGGAGGGAAGTATCCTGACCAAGGGGAATGGTCAACAGTCTAACCACGGCCAGACACAGAGCTGGATCCCCGTGATGTCAAAGTTGGTGGCCATACGCAAACTCGCAGCTCAAAATAAGACACTGAAGTTTAACAACCTTCTTCATCTTATAACGGAAGAATTGCTCATGGAGTGCTTTTACACTCTCAAGCGTGATTCTGCCGCAGGGATCGATGGGGTAACATGGGATAAATATCAATTATTCTCAAAACAGCTCATCAAGCAGCTATGTGAAGATATTCAATCAGGACGATATAAGCCAAAACCTGCCAGAAGAATTTATATCCCTAAACAAGACGGTAGTCAGCGACCGCTGAATATCCTATGCATTAGGGACAAAATTGTTCAACAAGCAGTCAGTAAAGTTCTAGAATCGATCTATGAGAGCGACTTTATGGGCTTTTCATATGGTTTTCGACCAGAGCGGAATCAGCATCAAGCTCTTGATGCACTGTATGTTGCTCTCAACCGGAGAAAGATAAACTGGGTGCTTGATTTAGATATAACCAAGTTCTTTGATACTGTAGAACATGATTGGTTGATCCAGTTCTTAGAGCACAGAGTCGCAGATAAACCATTGCTCAAAATTATTACCAAATGGTTAAAAGTAGGGTACGTTGATGAACATAACCAGCGAGTTAAATCGCTCCTCGGGACTCCTCAAGGATCGGTGATCTCACCATTGTTGGCAAATGTTTATCTTCATTATACTTTTGATCTTTGGCTGAACCGAGAACGGCATCGAAGTGCAACTGGCGATGTCATCATGGTTAGGTACGCTGACGATGCTGTTATCGGTTTTCAGCATAAAAATGATGCAAATGCGTGTTTAGAGGGGTTGAAAAGACGCCTCTCTCAATTTGGCTTATCCGTTCATCCGGACAAAACCAAGTTGATACATTTTGGACGATTCGCTTTTGAAGACTTTAAAAGAGGGAAAGTTCAAAGACCAGGAACCTTTGATTTCCTTGGATTCACACATTACTGTGACCTGACTAAGAGCCAAAAGGCCATAATGATCAAGCGGAAGACAATCAAAAAGCGACTTATCAGTAAGATAAAATGGGTCAGACAGGAGCTAAAGAAAAGGCTTCACTTACCGCCGTGGAAGGTTGGAAAGTGGCTGAATCAGATTATTCGAGGGCACATCAACTATTATGGTGTCCCAATGAATGGTAGCTCCCTAAATCTGTTTATTACAGAGATCACTAATGCATGGCTAAAGCAACTGCGAAGGCGTAGCCAGCGTCATAAAATGACATGGTCACGTTTTAGGAAATTAGTTGATTACTGGATCCCCAAAGCAAGAATTGTCCACCCTTATCCTGAGCAGCGATTTGACGTTAGACCCAAGGTAGGAGCCGTATGCGTTAGTAGCGCACGTACGGATCTGTGCGGGGGGTAGCGGGTGACCGCTATTCCTACCGCGACCAGTTTCTGAACCCATATTCAGATAAGTAAACTCACTACGATTTGAATTTGGTTTACAGAAAAATTGATATTTTGGCATCTTGAATTTCCTTACTGCTGAATAAAATAATAGCTAACGCCCTGCTAAGGGGTGAGCAATGCACTGCGAAAGCTACCGCACACCAACTTAATCACAAAACTCACCGCATGCTAAAAATGCCACGCATTGCGAATCCCGCTTAAGCAGTTTGTTAGCTTAAATTTCAACACCTTAGATTTGCCAAGCCTGAGATTAACCTGATTTGGGAAACCGGCAAACTGCCTGAGCTTTGAAACCCGAATTGATTCAAACTTTGTGGCCTTTCATACGATTTGAAAACCCGAAAATTTTGATAAATCACTTTCGGAAAACTCAAAGCGAAAGCAAAACTTACAAAGCGACTTTACGCCAAACTGGCTAACCTCGCGCAATCTCAAAGCTCAATTGAGGCAACATCTCGAAACTCACGTTGACAAACAATGTTGATTTGCCGAAAAACTCGAATGAATTGCCGATGGAAGAAAGAACAAGCAGCAAACAATTGATTTTTATTGTTTTAAGCTAACGCCCTGCTAAGGGGTGAGCAATGCACTACGAAAGCGACCGCACACCGCCTTAATCACAAAACTCACCGCATGCTGAAAATGCCACGCATTGCGAATCCCGCTTAAGCAGTTTGTTAGCTTAAATTTCAGCACCTTAGATTTGCCAAAACTGAGATTAACCCGATTTGGAAAACCAACAAACCACCTGAGATTTAAAACCCGAATTGACTCAAACTTTGTGGCCTTTCACACGATTTGAAAACTCGAAAATTTTGATAAATCATTTTCGGAACACTCAAAGCGAAAGCAAAACTACCAAAGCGACTTTGCGCCAAACTGGCTAACCTCGCGCGATCCCAAAACTCAATTGAGGCAACGGCTCAAAACTCGCGTTGGCAAACAATGCTGATTTGCCGAAAAACCGGAACGAGCTGCCAAGGGTGGAAAAACAGGCTGCAATCAATTGATTTTTATCGTTTTAAGCTAACGCCCTGCTAAGGGGTGAGCAATGCACTACAAAAGCTACCGCACAACGCTTTAATCACAAAACTCACCGCATGCTAAAAATGCCACGCATTGCGAATCCCGCTTAAGCAGTTTGTTAGCTTAAATTTCAGCACCTTAGATTTGCCAAAACTGAGATTAACCCGATTTGGAAAACCAACAAACCACCTGAGATTTAAAACCCGAATTGACTCAAACTTTGTGGCCTTTCGTGCGATTTGAAAACTCGAAAATTTTGATAAATCATTTTCGAAATACTCAAAACCCCCCTCTGGCAGGATAGTTGTCACTGTTAAAATTTAACCAGTCTAGGGCGGTAAGAGTGAATTGTGTCTCGTATTCCAACAGAAAGAAAAGAAGCCATATTGAAGAAGCTGCTGCCTCCATACTCAATGTCAGTGAGCGAACTTTCAAAAGAGGAAGGCATTAGCACTGCAACCCTGTATCATTGGCGACAGCAACTCAGACGTTCAGGAGCCGCAGTGCCAAACAGCAACACTTCATCAGAGCAGTGGTCTGCTCAAACTAAACTCGCCATCGTCGCCGAGACTTACTCGATGACCGAGAATGAACTCAGCCAATATTGTCGTGAAAAAGGTCTGTTTCCAGAGCAAGTCCAACGCTGGCGCAGCGAATGTATGCAAGGCTTCATGTCGAGTAAAGAGCGGGAAGCACAAGCAAAGAAGCAGGCCAAAGCGGATAAGCTTGAAATCAAAGAGCTTAGGAAGGAGTTACGCCACAAAGAAAAGGCGCTCGCTGAAACGGCTGCCCTGTTGGTTCTACGAAAAAAGCTCATAGCCTTTTACGGGGAAGAGCCAGAGGACGACTAACCTCAACCGATGAAAGGCAGCACCTGATTGCTCTTATCCACGATGCCAAGCAAAGTGGTTGCCGCTTAGAGCGAGCTTGTTATGAGGTTCAAATTGACCTGAGAACGTATCGTCGATGGTATCGGCAAGGAGAGGTTCAAGCGGATAAAAGACCGACCTGTGCCAGACCTGAGCCAGCTAACAAGCTCTCTCAGCAAGAGCGTGATGCCATTATCGAGGTGTGTAACCGCCCAGAGTTCGCGAGCTTACCTCCAACTCAAATCGTACCGACACTGCTTGATAAAGGTGAGTATATCGCCTCAGAGTCGAGCTATTATCGGGTACTGAGTGCACAAGGGCAACTTCATCATCGAGGCCGTCAGAGGAGTAGACAAACACAAGCGAAGCCAACGAGTTATACGGCGACAGGCTCGAATCAAGTCTACACATGGGATATCACTTACTTGCCTTCAAAGGTTCGAGGCCAGCACTATTATCTGTACGTCATTGAGGACATCTACAGCCGAAAAATCGTGGGTTATGAGGTGTATGAACGTGAGTGCGGCGAGTTAGCCTCACAACTCCTGCAGCGGACGTTGATGCGAGAGCAGTGCTTCAGTCAACCGCTGGTTCTTCACTCAGATAACGGTGCGCCTATGAAGTCGCTGACGTTCAAAGCGAAGATGGATGAGTTAGGCATTACCTCATCGTATAGCCGTCCAAGAGTCAGTGATGATAATCCGTATGTAGAATCGTTGTTCCGCACGGTAAAGTACATGCCAAACTGGCCGACAAAGGGCTTTGAAAGTCTCGACAGCAGTCGACGTTGGGTTGAAGCCTTCGTGCGCTGGTACAACACCGAGCACAAACACAGTAAGCTAAATTATGTCACGCCTTCAGAGCGTCATAATGGAAAAGATGAAGAGATCTTGAAGCGCCGAGCTGAGGTATTGCTCGCAGCAAAACAGCGAAAACCTGAGCGCTGGCCTGGTGATATCAGGAACTGTGAACCAGTTGGTGAAGTCCACCTAAATCCAGAAAGAGAAGCTGCTTAATAAGCAAGCAAATGATGGCAACTATCTTGAAAAACACCGAAACGAAAGCAAAACTACCACAGCGACTTTGCGCCAAACTGGCTAACCTCGCGCGATCCCAAAACTCAATTGAGGCAACGGCTCAAAACTCGCGTTGGCAAACAATGCTGATTTGCCGAGAAACCTGAACGAATGGCCAAAGGAAAAAAGAAAAGACCACAACCAATTGATTTTCAATGTTTTAAGCTAACGCCGCATTAAGGGGCGAACAACACACAAAAGCACTTAACGCATAGCACCTTCATCACAAAAATAAACGCATGATAAAAATGCCACGCGTTGTGAGTCCCTCTTAAATGCTTTGTTATGTTTATTTTGTGAAAATAAATCTCGCTCCTGTATCACCAAGCAGACTTTCCTTTATTTCATTGACTGTACCTGCAAGGATTTCTAGCTCACTTTGAGAAAAAACATGCTCATTTCTATGACTTATTGAGTACTTTCCTCCATTGCTCAGTTTTGTTTTAAACTCATTCAGCTTATCTTCTCTTATATCATAAGGTAGACCGTCTTCATCCATTGCACGCAAAACTGTGACGATAGATAGGGATGAATCGTTGGCGACTAAATTCGCCTTTTCAGCTAACAAGTCGAATGGGAAGAGTTCTTTCCCCTCGTTGAACATGCGAAAGTATTTATCAGATTCCTCATAGGAATGCTCGAATTCATAAATTTCAACAAAGGGCATTTTTTCAAAGTCTTGATTGATATCCACTAACACAGATTGTGCCATCTGCTCTTTTGGTCTTGGATAAACTTGAGCGCCAACCAGTTCACACGTAGAACCTGGTATAAATGGCAACCTATAAATAACTCCTACACCATCACTTACCGGACTCCAGGTATTATTTGTACATTCGCAACAAGCAAAAAATGCAGCAACATCTAAGGAGTGAGTAACATCTAAGTGCGTTGTTTTGAGACCATAGAGAAGTGGACCCCGCTGGTTGGACACATAAGCTCATTTGTTAAGTGGTTGACCCAGCTCATGCTGCGTATCTTTGCCTACCGAAGTAGGCCTCATCAGGAGTGAGGTTATTCAGTCCTTGATGGTTACGCTCTTCATTATAAAACACCATGTAGTTGCCGATTTCAAGCTCGGCTTCACGGGGCGTGGTATAAGCCTTTAAGTAAACCTCCTCATATTTCAGGCTTCGCCATAATCGCTCAATGAAAACATTGTCAACCCAGCGGCCTTTCCCGTCCATGCTTATACGTATGTCATGTTCAATTAACTTCTGTGTGAACTCTGTGCTGGTAAACTGGCTGCCTTGATCTGAGTTAAAGATATCAGGTGGCCCATAATGCTTCAGCGCTTCCTCAAGCGCTTCGATACAAAAACTCGTGTCCATGGTGTTGGATAGTCGCCAAGCCAGCACTTTGCGGCTATACCAGTCGATAATCGCAACGAGGTACAGGAACCCCTTCGCCATCGGGATGTACGTGATATCAATCGCCCAAGCTTGGTTTGGGTAAGTGACTTCGATATCACGCAACAGGTAGGGATACACCTTGTGTGCTTTGTTAGCCAGCGTCGTTTTGGGCTTGGGATAAATCGCCCCAATCCCCATATCGCGCATGAGTCGAACAACACGCTTACGATTAACGCTATGGCCCTTTTTAGCCAGCTCAGTTCGAATGCGCCGACTGCCCATAAACGGATACTGCAGATGAATTTCGTCAATCATACGTCGTAACGTGATCTCCTCAGCAGAGAGTCCGATGGGCTGATAGTAAGCGGTAGAGCGAGCAATATTGAGCAGCTCACATTGGCGCTTTATCGGCAATGGGGTGGATTTAACCAGCGAACTCTTTCGCTGGGCTCGGTCTAACGACCGAGCACTTTGGCCAAAAAATCATTTTCCATGGTCAATTGACCGATCTTGGCGTGAAGTTTGTCCACATCTTCGGAACTCTCTTTTCCTGAGTGATTTTCGGTGGCAAAAATCATGGCTGCGTTTTCAAGCAGCTCCTTTTTCCATGTTGAGATCTGGTTAGCGTGCAGGTTATATTTCTGAGCTAGCTCAGCGACGGTTTTATCGCCTTTAGCGGCATCGAGAGCCACCTTAGCTTTAAACTCAGGAGAGTGGTTTCTACGTTTTCTAGTCATAATCTGTCCCTGTATTGTTGGGTACTATCAAAACAGATCGACCACTTAAAGTCATGTCCGAAAATTGGGGGCCACTTCTTAGTGCTGGGCAAGTGCCTCCAAATTCAACTCTAGGCCTATTTCTTTGGCTAGTTGTTTCCGCGGATTATCTAAAATACTCTTAAACTCAGCCAATTTAATTTTGTACGCAAAAATATCCTCATGCCTAACCACCCCTCTTAGTAAGGAAGAAACGCATGGACTAAAACGCTTATTCTGTCCCCGATACACATAAAAGCTATTAATTTTGTTAAGTGACGGAATAATTGCACCGAATCCGTTACCTTTGTCAATCCATTCGAAGTTTGGGCCATCCTCTGTCTTTGGGAAAAAAGGGTTATTTATATCATTCTCTTTGAGATAATTAATCAAATTAGAGATTGAATTAAATTTTTTCATATTATCTCCATAAACATAACGCCCTGCTAAGGGGTGAGCAATGCAATACGAAAGCTACCGCACACCGCCTTAACCACAAAACCCAACGCATGCTGAAAATGCCACGCATTGCGAATCCCTCTTAAGCAGTTTGTTAGCTTAAATTTCAGCACTTTAGATTTACCAAGCCTGAGATTAAACCGATTTGGAAAACCAACAAACCACTTAAGCTTTGAAACCCGAAATAACGCAAACTTTGTGGCCGTTCATTTACATTAAAAATCAGTAAATTTTGACAACCCGTTTTCGCAAAAATCAAAGCGAACGCAAAACTTCCAAAGCGACTTTGCGCCAAATCAGCTAACCTCGCACAATCCCAGCACTCAATTGAGGCAACGGCTCAAAACTCGCATTGTTAAACAATGCTGATTTGCCGAAAAACCTGAACGAATGGCCAAGGGAAGAAAGAAAAGACCACAACCAATTGATTTTATTTGTTTTAAGCTAACGCCCTGTTAAGGAGTGAGGCATGCACAACAAAAGTTACCGCATCACTACGTAATCACTCAAACCACCGCAAACCAAAAATGCCACGCATGCCGAATCTGCTTGAACAGTTTGTTATGTGTGGACCAAATTTGCAATCAATTACATTTTTGCCCCTCGATTACAAAGTTTTGTACAGAACCTTTAAGAACGACCATTATTCTGAAAAGGAAACCTCAACCTTTGCTGTGCTAAGACCTTTCAACAACCCATTAATGTTAAACTCAATTTCCAATGGAATTGTGACCACACCTTGTGTTGTCAGTTCTTGAGCTAGCATCTCAATAGACCCTTTCACAATGTCCGTGTTCATATGCAATACTTGCACGAACTTCGGTACATCAGTAGATTGAGTAAATTCAATTTTTATCTTGGGCATAACCTATATTACTCCCTAGCACATAACGCCCTGCTAAGGGGTGAGCAATGCAATACGAAAGTTACCGCACACCGCCTTAACCACAAAACCCAACGCATGCTGAAAATGCCACGCATTGCGAATCCCGCTTAAGCAGTTTGTTAGCTTAAATTTCAGCACCTTAAACTTACCAAGCCTGAGATTAACCTGATTTGGGTTCCTAACAAACAGCCAGAGTTTTAATACCCGAAATGACTCAAACGTTGTGGCATTTCATGCGATTTAAAAACCCGAAAATTTTGATAAATCACTTTCGGGAAACTCAAAGCGAAAGCAAAACTTCCAAAGCGACTTTGCGGCAAACCTACTGACCTCGCGCAATCCCAAAATTCAATTGAGGCAACTGCTCAAAACTCGCGTTGGCAAACAATGCTGATTTGCCGAGAAACCGGAACGAGCCGCCAAGGGAAGAAAAAATAGGCTGCAATCAATTGATTTTCATTGTTTTAAGCTAACGCCCGCTTAAGTGGTGAGCAACGCAATACGATGTTACCGCACACCACCTAAATCACTAAGTTTACCGCAAACCACAAATGCCACGCGTTGCGAATCCGTCTTAAAGCGTTTGTTATGTTTAAGCTTCAAGGGCTTACGTTTTACAAAAACCAAGATTAACTCAGCGTTGACTCACAAACAAAAGCCAAGACCTAAAAAACTGAAATGACTCATAGATTTGAAAAACAACTTCAAATTTCGACTGTTCAAGCCCAAAACCTAAGATCAATTTTCTGATTGAGCCAACCACCCTAACCTCGCGCTTACCCGAGAATTGACTGAGGCAACTCTCTGAATTTCCAGCGCCAAACGAAGCCAACTTGCCGACAAGCGCAAAACCTACAAGCCGAGGGAGCAAAGAAAAGATACAACCAACTGATTTGACGTGATTAAACATAACGCTGCGTTAAGGGGCGAATGCCGCCTAAACCCACTTTCCGCAGACCATTTTCACCACTTAAATCACCGCATGCTAAAAATGCCACGCGGCATGAGTCCCTCTTAAACGCTTTGTTATGGTGCTGAACTCAATGTTAGTTCTTGTATGTCAATTAGGTCGACTTCCCTACCCAAGATTCGCTTGTACTCAACGAGATGATGGACTGGCATAACTGGTAATTCAATGCCCTTATAGTGTTTTATCACTGACTCTGAAAAATGGATTTCAAGCTCATGCCAAGAGCCATCCAGAGCAGATTGTATCTTCGTGTTTTGTGATAAACCGATTTCAATTTTCTGATTGTGATAAACCAACTGGAAATACTCTAGATTCCAACCGTATTCAGCGTAATGAGTTAAGGGTTTAGATATAAACTGCGATACACGAGCTAAGACCTTGTTTGCGTCAGAATTACGGATATAAAGGTCTATGTCCGCAATTTCACGACTGCCGCCATGGAGCGTTGCAGCTAGCCCACCAACAATTTGGTACTCAACCGCCTCAGAATCCAAGAGTTCTTTGAGCCAGTTCAAGGCTACTTTCACTTTATCACTCATATAGTTCCCTAGGCTGAAATTTGCCCTGCGCCATAACGCCCTGCTAAGGGGTGAGCAATGCACTGCGAAAGCTACCGCACACCAACTTAATCACAAAACCCACCGCATGCTGAAAATGCCACGCATTGCGAATCCCTCTTAAGCAGTTTGTTAGCTATTTTTTCTCAGTAATTGATTTGAATGATTCAAAAATGAATGTCGCCAACCCACCTGAAGCACTTGAATTTGCATAATCTTCTAAAGGCTGACAGAAATTTAATTTGAACTTCTCAATCGCTTCTTCTGGAGTGGGAGCTTGTATCGTATCACCGTCTACTTCAAGCCCCGAACTCAAGAGTTCTTTCTTTTCAAAAAGATAAGTTTCTGAGTCCATATTCAGATAAGTAAACTCACCACGATTTGAATTTGGTTTACAGAAAAATTGATATTTTGGCATCTTGAATTTCCTTACTGCTGAATAAAATAATAGCTAACGCCCGGTTAAGGGGCAGCCAACGCCACAACCAAGCTTCCGCATAACACCGTAACCACAAAAAACAACGCATAATAAAAATGCCACGCGTTGGCTGTCCCTCTTGAACCGTTTGTTATGTTTAAGCTTCAATGACTTACGTTTTACCAAAACCAAGATTAACTCAGCTTTGATTCACAAACAAAAGCCAAGACCTAAAAAACGGAAACGACTCATAGATTTGAAAAACAGACTTTGTATTTCGGCAATTCAAGCCCCAAAACCTGTGTTCAAAATACTGATTGCGCCAGCCGCCCCAGGGCGTCCGCATGAGTGGTTAGAATTTAGTCATTGACTTAAATCCAGCGACTAAGACTTGCTCCAAGAAGCCGGGGTTCATCATGCAACGTTTCTGCTTCATTGGCACACTAATTTTGCTTGGCTCAGCTCTTAGCATGTTAAGCGCCATGTGTCTTAAACCTGCCAAATTTTCAGCCGCGTTTTGTCGGTAAATCTGACAAGCATCTTCTCGCATGCTCACATCTAAAATCCAGTGCATTGACTCTATGCCCCAGTGGGCTCGAATGGCATTTCCTGCCTGCTCCGCGGTCAGGTCTGCTGAACTTATGTAGTAGCGGTACTCCAGCTTTGGCGCTTTACCTTTGGCTACTCGGTAATTTTCAACCATGACAATACTGGCGAGTCCGCTCCACGTTGAGAAGTCACCCTCTAACTCACTAGCCTTGAGTACATGGCAAGTACGTGCTTCAACGCGGCCTTTTTGTTTCTCGATTTGATAAGTGGTTTTGTCAATCGGGGCACGGCGGTGTGGGGCGAAGGCTGTCTGTATGGCTGCCGACAACTTGCCTTGATTCCCCTTTACTGCCAACAAGTAATCACCGCCCTTGCTAGTGATCGCCTTGGCAATCTTGGTCTGGCAGGCCATCGCATCAATCGTCACGATAGCTCCGCGCAAGTCGAGCATCTTAATAAGCTCTGGAATCGCGGTAATTTCATTGCTCTTATTGTTGGTTTTGAGTTGGCCCAATACCAGTTGGTTGGCACTTGCATAGGCGCTCACCATATGGATGGTGCTTTTCCTGTCGTCTCTATCGTAGGAGCCGCGCAAAGTCTTGCCATCAATGGCAATCACCTCACCAAACGTCATGGTATGTACCGCATTCATCCAACCCAGGAAGCAGTCGCGAAACTCGGCAGGATCAATATTTGCAATCAAACGAGCAAAGGTATCGTCGACAGGCACACCGTTTTCAAACAGTCCCTGTTTAAGAAACCACTCATGGTGGCCAAGAACATATTCACGAATGTCAGTCCAGCCTTGACCTCCGGCTATCACGGCACAGATAGACCCAAACAAAATATCAAACAGAGGATAATCAACTTTTGCACTTTGTCGTTTGTCACGGATGATACTGAAATGCGCTTTGATGGTATTAATATTCATGGTCGCTCCCCAAAAGAAGAGCATAAGATCACAGACCGTGCTTCAGGTCAAATTTAACCTTGCGTTGTACAAGAAATGTTCATGATCTTGCCCTGTATGCGCCGACTTGTATCCGGAAAGATACTGGCGTACACTAAACAAAGATTATAGGAGTTGTTGATGCCCGAGATACTCAAAAAGTTGTTAGGTTTGAAGTTTGTCATGTATTACTTAGACAATGACTCTCACAACCGCCCTCATGTGCATGTTGAGTATGGTGAGCACCGCGCCTCCATTGCTATTGATGATATTGAATTACTTGCTGGATATTTGCCAGCTAAAAAACTCGTCAAAGCCGAGAAGTACATTGAGCAACATAAAAGCGAATTGCTGAACGAATGGAACAAAGCCGTCAAAGGTGTAACGATTAAGAGGGTTAACTGATGTTAAAAATCATTGATGTTGATTGGGAGTCTGGTTACGAGTTAGAACTTGAGTTTAGCGATGGTTTTCGTGGAATTGCTGACCTGACTGCTATCTTTGAAACTGAAGCGTTTTCTCAAGTTGACTCTTTTACAGAGTTTTCTCTTGAGGGGACTTACATCGATTGGGGTGTTGCTGAAATATCAGCTACGAAGTTACGCCAATTAGCAGAGGAGCAAGGTAAATACCTTGAAGCTAAAGAAAGAGCTATTTCACCTGATGATATTGAAGCTGTTCTAAAACAAGCTGCTTGGGATTCGATCACGCTTAATAGACCAGATATTCTTCAAGCTGCTATTCGTGGCTATATCGAGGAGTATGGAGTTCAAAACGTGCAACTTAAAACTAACCTTAAAAGTAGACCTAGTATATACAAGGCTTTAAGTCCTCATACTTCGCCTAAATTCGATACTTTAGTTCAACTGGCTCACGGTGCATTAGCTGTAAAAGCTGAAAACGAAGCTTTTTCTCAATAATACTGTGCTCCCAAATATTGGGAGCATATAACGCCCGGTTAAGGGGTGAGCAACGCAACGACCAACTCACCGCACAACACTGTAAACCACAAAAATCAACGCATTACAAAAATGCTGCGCGTTGCGAATCCCTCTTGAACCGTTTGTTATGCTTAAACTTCAAACACTTAGATTTAATCAAACACTAGAATAACTCAGAATTTCAAACCAACCCAAGCACCAAAATCCGTTAACCTGATCGAAACCATGATTTGAATAAAAACCACGTTAAATTCACTACGATCAAAAGAACAAAGTGCCCTTTCAATAAAATCCTGACCAACCAAACCCACAGCACATTGGCGTAAAACTCGACTGAGGCAACAACGCTGAACCAGCAGAGCCAACGAAATTGCCTTTTCATTAGGCAGCGCAAAACAATAGTAAATTGCCGATACGCTTTTAGCCGATAAGCCGAGGAGCCAAATCACTCAAAGCGACTTTGAGAAAGAGAAACTCCACACGAACCGGCTCAAAACTAAAATGAGGCAACCGCTCGAAACTCACAGCATCAATTCATTTCAAACAGCGACAGCTTTGAATCATTGCCGACAAACAAGATCGAATGGCCGAAGGAACACGGAAAAATCATGAACATTCCCGTAAATAAAGGCTTCCCAGAACCTTCAAAAGGTACTCCGGATCCATCGCGCACATCGCTCTTTTGTGTTTAATACTCGCTTTTAGTGTCGTTTCACTTTTTAGCATGTTTAAACACATCTGTCTGATCCTTGCGAAATTCTCTGCTCGTTCTTCCGCTCGTTTACGGCAAGCATCTTCACCAAATGCAGTATCCAACATCCAATGCATCGACTCGACTAACCAGTGCGAGCGTGAAGCATTTAACAATTCTTTAGCACTGAGCGCTTTCGAACTAATATAATATCGAACCGTTACTTCTGACTCTCGGTGTTTTTCAAGATAGTTGCCATCATTTGCTTGCTTATTAAGCAGCTTCTCTTTCTGGATTTAGGTGGACTTCACCAACTGGTTCACAGTTCCTGATATCACCAGGCCAGCGCTCAGGTTTTCGCTGTTTTGCTGCGAGCAATACCTCAGCTCGGCGCTTCAAGATCTCTTCATCTTTTCCATTATGACGCTCTGAAGGCGTGACATAATTTAGCTTACTGTGTTTGTGCTCGGTGTTGTACCAGCGCACGAAGGCTTCAACCCAACGTCGACTGCTGTCGAGACTTTCAAAGCCCTTTGTCGGCCAGTTTGGCATGTACTTTACCGTGCGGAACAACGATTCTACATACGGATTATCATCACTGACTCTTGGACGGCTATACGATGAGGTAATGCCTAACTCATCCATCTTCGCTTTGAACGTCAGCGACTTCATAGGCGCACCGTTATCTGAGTGAAGAACCAGCGGTTGACTGAAGCACTGCTCTCGCATCAACGTCCGCTGCAGGAGTTGTGAGGCTAACTCGCCGCACTCACGTTCATACACCTCATAACCCACGATTTTTCGGCTGTAGATGTCCTCAATGACGTACAGATAATAGTGCTGGCCTCGAACCTTTGAAGGCAAGTAAGTGATATCCCATGTGTAGACTTGATTCGAGCCTGTCGCCGTATAACTCGTTGGCTTCGCTTGTGTTTGTCTACTCCTCTGACGGCCTCGATGATGAAGTTGCCCTTGTGCACTCAGTACCCGATAATAGCTCGACTCTGAGGCGATATACTCACCTTTATCAAGCAGTGTCGGTACGATTTGAGTTGGAGGTAAGCTCGCGAACTCTGGGCGGTTACACACCTCGATAATGGCATCACGCTCTTGCTGAGAGAGCTTGTTAGCTGGCTCAGGTCTGGCACAGGTCGGTCTTTTATCCGCTTGAACCTCTCCTTGCCGATACCATCGACGATACGTTCTCAGGTCAATTTGAACCTCATAACAAGCTCGCTCTAAGCGGCAACCACTTTGCTTGGCATCGTGGATAAGAGCAATCAGGTGCTGCCTTTCATCGGTTGAGGTTAGTCGTCCTCTGGCTCTTCCCCGTAAAAGGCTATGAGCTTTTTTCGTAGAACCAACAGGGCAGCCGTTTCAGCGAGCGCCTTTTCTTTGTGGCGTAACTCCTTCCTAAGCTCTTTGATTTCAAGCTTATCCGCTTTGGCCTGCTTCTTTGCTTGTGCTTCCCGCTCTTTACTCGACATGAAGCCTTGCATACATTCGCTGCGCCAGCGTTGGACTTGCTCTGGAAACAGACCTTTTTCACGACAATATTGGCTGAGTTCATTCTCGGTCATCGAGTAAGTCTCGGCGACGATGGCGAGTTTAGTTTGAGCAGACCACTGCTCTGATGAAGTGTTGCTGTTTGGCACTGCGGCTCCTGAACGTCTGAGTTGCTGTCGCCAATGATACAGGGTTGCAGTGCTAATGCCTTCCTCTTTTGAAAGTTCGCTCACTGACATTGAGTATGGAGGCAGCAGCTTCTTCAATATGGCTTCTTTTCTTTCTGTTGGAATACGAGACACAATTCACTCTTACCGCCCTAGACTGGTTAAATTTTAACAGTGACAACTATCCTGCCAGAGGGGGAAAAGACCAGGGCGTCCGCATGAGTGGTTAGAATTTAGTCATTGACTTAAATCCAGCGACTAAGACTTGCTCCAAGAAGCCGGGGTTCATCATGCAACGTTTCTGCTTCATTGGCACACTAATTTTGCTTGGCTCAGCTCTTAGCATGTTAAGCGCCATGTGTCTTAAACCTGCCAAATTTTCAGCCGCGTTTTGTCGGTAAATCTGACAAGCATCTTCTCGCATGCTCACATCTAAAATCCAGTGCATTGACTCTATGCCCCAGTGGGCTCGAATGGCATTTCCTGCCTGCTCCGCGGTCAGGTCTGCTGAACTTATGTAGTAGCGGTACTCCAGCTTTGGCGCTTTACCTTTGGCTACTCGGTAATTTTCAACCATGACAATACTGGCGAGTCCGCTCCACGTTGAGAAGTCACCCTCTAACTCACTAGCCTTGAGTACATGGCAAGTACGTGCTTCAACGCGGCCTTTTTGTTTCTCGATTTGATAAGTGGTTTTGTCAATCGGGGCACGGCGGTGTGGGGCGAAGGCTGTCTGTATGGCTGCCGACAACTTGCCTTGATTCCCCTTTACTGCCAACAAGTAATCACCGCCCTTGCTAGTGATCGCCTTGGCAATCTTGGTCTGGCAGGCCATCGCATCAATCGTCACGATAGCTCCGCGCAAGTCGAGCATCTTAATAAGCTCTGGAATCGCGGTAATTTCATTGCTCTTATTGTTGGTTTTGAGTTGGCCCAATACCAGTTGGTTGGCACTTGCATAGGCGCTCACCATATGGATGGTGCTTTTCCTGTCGTCTCTATCGTAGGAGCCGCGCAAAGTCTTGCCATCAATGGCAATCACCTCACCAAACGTCATGGTATGTACCGCATTCATCCAACCCAGGAAGCAGTCGCGAAACTCGGCAGGATCAATATTTGCAATCAAACGAGCAAAGGTATCGTCGACAGGCACACCGTTTTCAAACAGTCCCTGTTTAAGAAACCACTCATGGTGGCCAAGAACATATTCACGAATGTCAGTCCAGCCTTGACCTCCGGCTATCACGGCACAGATAGACCCAAACAAAATATCAAACAGAGGATAATCAACTTTTGCACTTTGTCGTTTGTCACGGATGATACTGAAATGCGCTTTGATGGTATTAATATTCATGGTCGCTCCCCAAAAGAAGAGCATAAGATCACAGACCGTGCTTCAGGTCAAATTTAACCTTGCGTTGTACAAGAAATGTTCATGATCTTGCCCTGGGGAAAAGACCAACTCCCATTTTTATATATTCACTTCTTACTTGGCTTTCGACTTGAGCTTCTGTGTAGGATTGGCCTACGAAAAATATAACCACTGGTATTATAATTGTTGCTATAAGCTTACTAATAGTCTCCGTAACATCTATCCAATCCCTTTTCTTTTTATCTTCTGACATCTCAACTCCTTCAATAATTCTAACGCCGCGTTAAGTGGTGAACAACGCAACCACCCAACCTAACCCATTGTGCCGTAAACACTAAAGCCGATTCAAACTAAAAATGCCAAGCGTTGTGAATCCGTCTTAAACGCTTTGTTATACGAATTTTTCCACCAAATCCCGTGTCATAAAGTGACTATGTGGATCCAAATTGTAATCAGCAAAAGGAGCGCAGTAAGTGAACCCAAACTTTTCATACAGGTTTATTGCTGGTTGAGAAGTGGACCCCGCTGGTTGGACACATAAGCTCATTTGTTAAGTGGTTGACCCAGCTCATGCTGCGTATCTTTGCCTACCGAAGTAGGCCTCATCAGGAGTGAGGTTATTCAGTCCTTGATGGTTACGCTCTTCATTATAAAACACCATGTAGTTGCCGATTTCAAGCTCGGCTTCACGGGGCGTGGTATAAGCCTTTAAGTAAACCTCCTCATATTTCAGGCTTCGCCATAATCGCTCAATGAAAACATTGTCAACCCAGCGGCCTTTCCCGTCCATGCTTATACGTATGTCATGTTCAATTAACTTCTGTGTGAACTCTGTGCTGGTAAACTGGCTGCCTTGATCTGAGTTAAAGATATCAGGTGGCCCATAATGCTTCAGCGCTTCCTCAAGCGCTTCGATACAAAAACTCGTGTCCATGGTGTTGGATAGTCGCCAAGCCAGCACTTTGCGGCTATACCAGTCGATAATCGCAACGAGGTACAGGAACCCCTTCGCCATCGGGATGTACGTGATATCAATCGCCCAAGCTTGGTTTGGGTAAGTGACTTCGATATCACGCAACAGGTAGGGATACACCTTGTGTGCTTTGTTAGCCAGCGTCGTTTTGGGCTTGGGATAAATCGCCCCAATCCCCATATCGCGCATGAGTCGAACAACACGCTTACGATTAACGCTATGGCCCTTTTTAGCCAGCTCAGTTCGAATGCGCCGACTGCCCATAAACGGATACTGCAGATGAATTTCGTCAATCATACGTCGTAACGTGATCTCCTCAGCAGAGAGTCCGATGGGCTGATAGTAAGCGGTAGAGCGAGCAATATTGAGCAGCTCACATTGGCGCTTTATCGGCAATGGGGTGGATTTAACCAGCGAACTCTTTCGCTGGGCTCGGTCTAACGACCGAGCACTTTGGCCAAAAAATCATTTTCCATGGTCAATTGACCGATCTTGGCGTGAAGTTTGTCCACATCTTCGGAACTCTCTTTTCCTGAGTGATTTTCGGTGGCAAAAATCATGGCTGCGTTTTCAAGCAGCTCCTTTTTCCATGTTGAGATCTGGTTAGCGTGCAGGTTATATTTCTGAGCTAGCTCAGCGACGGTTTTATCGCCTTTAGCGGCATCGAGAGCCACCTTAGCTTTAAACTCAGGAGAGTGGTTTCTACGTTTTCTAGTCATAATCTGTCCCTGTATTGTTGGGTACTATCAAAACAGATCGACCACTTAAAGTCATGTCCGAAAATTGGGGGCCACTTCTTTGGAAAAATTCATGAGTACCTGTCTCTAAACTAACTTTTTGATACCCTCTGTCTATTGCGACGTTTAGAGCATGAGCAAGCAGTTGAGTTGCTACACCGGATTTACGAGATGGGCTTGAAGTTCTCATTGACTTGAGTTCAATATGCTGAGGAGTTAATTGTTTGAAAGCCAAACAACCTTGCAGTTCATTACCAATCCAACCACTGAAAAATGTAATGTCTGGTGATTTCAGCGCATGAACATCGAGAGCGTGAGCACTTTCAGGGGGTGAAGTTGCGTACATATCAGCTAAATGTTCTTCAAGTAATTTGAACACCTCACCACCCGATAAGTCATCTATTTTTATTTCCATATTCTGAATTTTCCCTAATTCGTATAACGCCCTGTTAAGGTGTGAAGCACGCAATGACCAAGCTTCCGCATGGCACTTCAACACCGAAATCAACGCATACCAAAAATGCCACGCGTGCTGAATCACTCTTGAACAGTTTGTTATATTTTTATTTGCCACAAAGTGATGTTTGTATCCTTTTCAACACCCCTGACTACCAACCCCTGACTTTCTAGCTTAAGCAGGGTATCAGCCACTACCCTAAAACTAATTGATAATATATGACCAATACCAGTCGCAGTGTAAGCATTGTTAGGGTGCTCTTTTAGGTAATCCAAAATAAGTTGTTCAAAACTGTCTTCCGCAGCAGTTTTAAAGCTATTTTTCAAACTATGCCTTAACGATTCGATTGTAGACGAGTTTAGTTCTGGAGCGTCCCGCTTAATGGATTCAACTACCTCTTCGGTTTTAGCACTTAACACTTTCTCAATACCATTGGCAACGATGAAGTTTTTTTCATCAGAATAGTCACTGGGAGCATATAGAACCTGAGGCTTTTTAACTAAAATACCAAAAAATGTCACTACTATGAGTAACGGGAAAAACATCACGAAATAAACAAAATTTTGTTGAATCTCTAATGGCAGTAGAACCAAAGCACCAGTTGCAAACGCTTCTGCTACACCAGCAAAAATCGCCACAATTGTTAAAGGATTACTAACTTTCAATTCATACTCCAAACTTGATGAAAAATATAACGCCGCGTTAAGTGGTGAACAACGCAACCACCCAACCTAACCCATTGTGCCGTAAACACTAAAGCCGATTCAAACTAAAAATGCCAAGCGTTGTGAATCCGTCTTAAACGCTTTGTTATGTGCATATCGGCGACGTTTACGCTAACTTTCTCTCAGTTTTGCTATCGAAAGACCTGCAATGCCTACCAACGCCCACTTGGCCGATGAAATAAACCAATAGAAAAAGTTTTCATTGGAACTCAAAGTAGAAGCAACTAAAAAAATGCATGCTGAAAAGAGCAGTATAAACACCCACCACAAGCCTTTCGGCTTTAACACCTTTTTTAAAAACACTTCAATGGCAAAGCCCACTGAAAGTGCTATCAGAAGAGAAACACCGAAGTTAAGCCATACACTTTCAAATAAGTTGTCCATTTCACTTCCTGTATGATCGTGATTAATTCATAAAAACAGAGACTTATAGATTCACATATCGTTTAATCAAGCTTGGCTCATGCACATAACGCCCAATTAAGTAGTGAGCAACGCATTACAAAAGCCACCGCATTGCGCCTTAAACACCAAACTCACTGCAAACCAAAACTGCCACGCGTTGCGAATCTGCTTAAATTGTTTGTTAAGTGTTTATTTCACCGAAGGCTCTACTATTGTAGAGTTTGCCATGATTTCTATTTATTAATTTACTAATTGGCAAGTTATCAAACAAAGCATAATTTTCTACTAAAGGTTTGAATTTTTCTCTCCCATGAACACTTAAGCAATTGTAAAACAAAATCAATAGTTCCTGATCAGACAGCTGTGCTCTAACAATTCTCATGTAAGTGGCTGTGTCATAGTTCTTCTCGTCTATAAATCGAATTATGTTATACAGATATCTAAAATAATGCCCTAACTCACTTTGGTGTGTGTTCCAAAACATTTTCCAGGCATCATTTATTCTTACTTCCTCCTGTTCAAAATCTTTGACTGTACCAAACAAAGTAACCCCTTTTGATTCCGCACATTTCTCAAAGCGTGTGTAGAAGACCTCAAAACAGTCCCGCCCTACAGTTACTCTTCGCGTTTTTGTTTCGAAAAGATCAATAGAATTGATTATTTGTTGCTGAAGCCCAAGCATATTAAAAACGGTTTGTTCAAATGACTGCTTTTCAGTTGTTTTATTTTGACTCACCAAAGCATCTGCAGATCGTCTAGCCTCAACCCTCGCTTGCCTCAATTCTTTATTTTGAAGAACTATCGTCAACAGTAACCCCATAAAAGTAAGAAAAGTTAACAATGGGTTTAATACACCGCCAAAAAAATCTCCCCATTCTCCAAAACTATTTTTACCAATAGAAAGCAAATTTACTAAGAAAACAGTCAAAACTGAATAAGACGCGGCTTGAAATAGGCGAAACAAACTTCTAGAAGTAGAATCACCACTATAGCCAATTAGTTTAAGAAATCGTTTATAAGCGAGTACGTGAAACTTGCGGCTCATCCTGTAAGCCTTAGATATCATCTGTAGAAAAAACTCTTTCACCTGTACTCCTTTTTAAACACTTAACGCCCGCTTAAGCGGTGAGCAACGCAATACTATGTTACCGCACACCACCTAAATCACTAAATTTACCGCAAACCACAAATGCCACGCGTTGCGAATCCGTCTTAAAGCGTTTGTTAGCCGCTCATTCCCAAAGGTTATTGTCTACTTAACAAGAACTTACGCAAATCTCTCTCGGCGCGCATAACAAACAGTATAAATACCTTATCACCGTCTTGTTTATAGAAAACACGACATGGATTTGCTACAACTTCACGATAACTCAAATGCTCTAATTCTGGCGGAATACGACCTGACTCTGGGAAAACTTCTAGACGTTCGACTTTCGAGAAGATCGCTTGAACCAGTTGCTTTGCAGCCACGACATTTTCAAGCGCGATGTACTCAGCGATATCATTTAGGTCAGATAGCGCTGGTTCAGTCCAAATTACTTCAGCCATTTTGACATTTTGTCCTTGGCTTCATTGTGACCAACAACCTTTCCGTCAGCTACTGCGCGTTCACCTCGTGCAATACCTTCGAGAATGGCCAAACGATTTTGCATAAACTCGTAATCATCAACATCAACTAGATACGCAGATGGCTTACCATGCTCCGTAATTAACACTGGTTCTTTGGTGTCGTGGAGATCGGCTAGGATCTTGGTTGCTTGCCGTTTGAGTGATGTAACTAGTTCTACTTTCATGAGAGCTGCTCCTATGGATTACTAAAGTGATACTATTCTATCACTTTGAGCATAGCAAGCTCCATGACGGCTAACGCCCGGTTAAGGGGCAACCAACGCTACTACCAACTTTCCGCATAACACTGTAATCACAAAAACCAACGCATAATAAAAATGCCACGCGTTGCGAATCCGTCTTAAAGCGTTTGTTAGCCGCTCATTCCCAAAGGTTATTGTCTACTTAACAAGAACTTACGCAAATCTCTCTCGGCGCGCATAACAAACAGTATAAATACCTTATCACCGTCTTGTTTATAGAAAACACGACATGGATTTGCTACAACTTCACGATAACTCAAATGCTCTAATTCTGGCGGAATACGACCTGACTCTGGGAAAACTTCTAGACGTTCGACTTTCGAGAAGATCGCTTGAACCAGTTGCTTTGCAGCCACGACATTTTCAAGCGCGATGTACTCAGCGATATCATTTAGGTCAGATAGCGCTGGTTCAGTCCAAATTACTTCAGCCATTTTGACATTTTGTCCTTGGCTTCATTGTGACCAACAACCTTTCCGTCAGCTACTGCGCGTTCACCTCGTGCAATACCTTCGAGAATGGCCAAACGATTTTGCATAAACTCGTAATCATCAACATCAACTAGATACGCAGATGGCTTACCATGCTCCGTAATTAACACTGGTTCTTTGGTGTCGTGGAGATCGGCTAGGATCTTGGTTGCTTGCCGTTTGAGTGATGTAACTAGTTCTACTTTCATGAGAGCTGCTCCTATGGATTACTAAAGTGATACTATTCTATCACTTTGAGCATAGCAAGCTCCATGACGGCTAACGCCCGGTTAAGGGGCAACCAACGCTACTACCAACTTTCCGCATAACACTGTAATCACAAAAACCAACGCATAATAAAAATGCCACGCGTTGGTTGTCCCTCTTGAACCGTTTGTTATAACCGTTTTTCCATTCGCACCAGATCCCATAACTTACCATTAAAAGATCTTGTACCAATTTCTGTCGAAACCACTTCAAAACCGAATGACTCATAACATTTTCTAGCAACCGTGTTCCCCCCTCTGGCAGGATAGTTGTCACTGTTAAAATTTAACCAGTCTAGGGCGGTAAGAGTGAATTGTGTCTCGTATTCCAACAGAAAGAAAAGAAGCCATATTGAAGAAGCTGCTGCCTCCATACTCAATGTCAGTGAGCGAACTTTCAAAAGAGGAAGGCATTAGCACTGCAACCCTGTATCATTGGCGACAGCAACTCAGACGTTCAGGAGCCGCAGTGCCAAACAGCAACACTTCATCAGAGCAGTGGTCTGCTCAAACTAAACTCGCCATCGTCGCCGAGACTTACTCGATGACCGAGAATGAACTCAGCCAATATTGTCGTGAAAAAGGTCTGTTTCCAGAGCAAGTCCAACGCTGGCGCAGCGAATGTATGCAAGGCTTCATGTCGAGTAAAGAGCGGGAAGCACAAGCAAAGAAGCAGGCCAAAGCGGATAAGCTTGAAATCAAAGAGCTTAGGAAGGAGTTACGCCACAAAGAAAAGGCGCTCGCTGAAACGGCTGCCCTGTTGGTTCTACGAAAAAAGCTCATAGCCTTTTACGGGGAAGAGCCAGAGGACGACTAACCTCAACCGATGAAAGGCAGCACCTGATTGCTCTTATCCACGATGCCAAGCAAAGTGGTTGCCGCTTAGAGCGAGCTTGTTATGAGGTTCAAATTGACCTGAGAACGTATCGTCGATGGTATCGGCAAGGAGAGGTTCAAGCGGATAAAAGACCGACCTGTGCCAGACCTGAGCCAGCTAACAAGCTCTCTCAGCAAGAGCGTGATGCCATTATCGAGGTGTGTAACCGCCCAGAGTTCGCGAGCTTACCTCCAACTCAAATCGTACCGACACTGCTTGATAAAGGTGAGTATATCGCCTCAGAGTCGAGCTATTATCGGGTACTGAGTGCACAAGGGCAACTTCATCATCGAGGCCGTCAGAGGAGTAGACAAACACAAGCGAAGCCAACGAGTTATACGGCGACAGGCTCGAATCAAGTCTACACATGGGATATCACTTACTTGCCTTCAAAGGTTCGAGGCCAGCACTATTATCTGTACGTCATTGAGGACATCTACAGCCGAAAAATCGTGGGTTATGAGGTGTATGAACGTGAGTGCGGCGAGTTAGCCTCACAACTCCTGCAGCGGACGTTGATGCGAGAGCAGTGCTTCAGTCAACCGCTGGTTCTTCACTCAGATAACGGTGCGCCTATGAAGTCGCTGACGTTCAAAGCGAAGATGGATGAGTTAGGCATTACCTCATCGTATAGCCGTCCAAGAGTCAGTGATGATAATCCGTATGTAGAATCGTTGTTCCGCACGGTAAAGTACATGCCAAACTGGCCGACAAAGGGCTTTGAAAGTCTCGACAGCAGTCGACGTTGGGTTGAAGCCTTCGTGCGCTGGTACAACACCGAGCACAAACACAGTAAGCTAAATTATGTCACGCCTTCAGAGCGTCATAATGGAAAAGATGAAGAGATCTTGAAGCGCCGAGCTGAGGTATTGCTCGCAGCAAAACAGCGAAAACCTGAGCGCTGGCCTGGTGATATCAGGAACTGTGAACCAGTTGGTGAAGTCCACCTAAATCCAGAAAGAGAAGCTGCTTAATAAGCAAGCAAATGATGGCAACTATCTTGAAAAACACCGGTTCTGTTCAAAAACGCCTAAGCTAAGCTTGGTTGCAGAAAAATCTAATCGGGCTTTATCGATTAATAACATCAACATCGATTTTGATAGTCCTTGCCCACGATAAGCATTTGAAATAAACACACGGCAAATCCGATATTGCTCATCGGTGACTTTGTACAACTCAACAAACCCAGCATGTCTACCGTTCACTTTTAGCAGATAGGGAAATACTTCTGCTTTGCTACAGTGGGAATGAATCTGTTCATAAGTCAACGGAAAAACATACGCTGGACCACCCCACAAATAGTTCAACTCATCTGAGTCAATCCATTTTATAAGCAGATCAAAATCCGATTCTTGAAACTCTTCTAAGTTCATGATTTCCCATTAGGTTATAACGCCCTGCTAAGGGGTGAGCAATGTACTGCAAAAGCTACCGCACACCGACTTAATCACAAAACTCACCGCATGCTGAAAATGCCACGCATTGCGAATCCCTCTTAAGCAGTTTGTTAGCTTAAATTTCAGCACCTTAGATTTACTAAGCCCGAGATTAACCTGATTTGAAAAGCCGGAAAACTACTTGAGTTTTAAAACCCGCATTGACTCAAACTTTGTGGCCTTTCATGCGATTTGAAAACTCGAAACGAAAGCAAAACTTCCAAAGCGACTTTACACCAAACTGACCGACCTCGCTCATTCCCAAAATTCAATTGAGGCAACAGCTCAAAACTTGCGTTGACAAACAATGCTAACTTGCCGAGAAACCAGAACGAATGGACAAAGGAAGAAAGAAAAACCACAAACAACTAATTTTTAATGTTTTAAGCTAACGCCCTGCTAAGGGGTGAGCAATGCACTACGAAAGCTACCGCACACCGCCTTAATCACGAAACTCACCGCATGCTGAAAATGCCACGTATTGCGAATCCCTCTTAAGCAGTTTGTTAGCTTAAATTTCAGCACCTTAGATTTACCAAGCCTGAGATTTACTCGATTTAGGAAACCGGCAAACCACTTAGGTTTTAAAACCCAAATTGGCTCAAACTATGTGGAATTTCATGCAATTTGAAAACCCGAAAATTTTAATAAATCATTTTCGGAAAACTCAGTGCGAACACAAAACTTCCAAAGCGACTTTACGCCAAACTGGCTAACCTCGCGCAACCCCAAAACTCAATTGAGGCAAGCGCTCAAAACTCGCATTGGCAAACAATGCTGATTTGCCGAAAAACCTGAACGAATGGTCAAGGGCAGAAAGAAAAGACCACAACCAGTTGATTTTATTTGTTTTAAGCTAACGCCCGCTTAAGTGGTGAGCAACGCAATACGATATTTCCGCAAACCACCTAAATCACTAAACTTAATGCATGGTAAAAATGCCACGCGTTGCGAATCCGTCTTAAAGCGTTTGTTATGCTTAAGCTTCAATAACTTACGTTTTAATAGAACCAAGATTAACTCGACTTTGATTCATAAACAAAAACCAAAACGTAGAAAACCGAAACAACTCATAGTTTTGAAAAACATACTTCGAATTTCGGCTATCCAAGACCGTAAAACTAAAATCAAATTTCTGATTGAGCCAACCGCCCTAACCTCGCTCTTACGCGAGAACTGATTGAGGCAATTCTCTGAATTTTCAGCGTCAAAGAATAAGTGTCCGGAAAACAGCGCCCACTGAAGCCAACTTGCCGACAAACTCGAAACTAACAAGCCGAGGGAACAAATAAAAATGATAACCCACTGATTTTTCTTGATTAAGCATAACGCCCGCTTAAGGGGCAGCCAACGCTACTACCAACTTACCGCATAACACCGTAATCATAAAAACCAACGCATAGTAAAAATGCCGCGCGTTGGCTGTCCCTCTTGAAGCGTTTGTTATGTGCCATTATACTAATGTTTAACTATGTAATACATTGTACAACCAAAGGTGCTGTTATGAGAACAGAAATGCTAAGTACTCGCATAGACCATGATACCAAAGTTGCTTTTACTAGCATTTGTGACGAAATGGGTCTTAGTACATCACAAGCTATTAAAATTTTTGCAAAAGCCGTGATTAATCATGGTGGTATTCCATTTGACTTACGTGTGCCTCAACCAAATGAAACAACGATTTCTGCAATGAATGAACTTGTTCAAGGCCATGGGCATAAAGCAGAATCTGTTGACGCTATGCTTACTGAGCTAACTGAAGGCAAAGTTAAGAATGTATAGCTTAGAATACTCAACACAATTCAAAAAAGACTTCAAAAAAATCACCAAAATGCCGATTTCGGACATCATTGAAGTCGGCAACATCATATCAAAGCTACAAAGAGGCGAAAAACTCGACCCTAAAAATGTTGATCACCCTTTAACTGGCGGATGGGTTGGATTCCGTGACTGTCACGTTAAACCAGATCTAGTGCTCATTTATCGCATTTTTGATGGCCAGCTCCAGTTAGCAAGAATTGGCTCTCATAGTGATTTGTTCTGATGAACCTTAGTGGCACATAACGCCCTGTTAAGTAGTGAGGCATGCGCTACAAAAGCTTCCGCAACACTACGTAATCACCAAAACCAACGCAAACCAAAAATGCCACGCATGCCGAATCTGCTTGAACAGTTTGTTATGCCCGTGCCTTTTGCTTACTGAGATTTTGAATCCTGCTTACTTTGAAAAAAGCTCAAATTTTTGGGCATATAAAACTGACAAGCCTGCCTATCTGCTGTAGTTGGCTGCTCCCAAGCTCCGCATAAATCCTTGTCATTCTCTTTTGTTCGAGTGAATTGCTTACATTTCCCACAACGTTCCATCGAAGCCAGTTCCAAGTTGTTTCAATTTAAACTCGACAATAACGTTGTTAGTAACCTTGCAATTTGATTAAGCCCAAATTTAACGAAAATTGTTAATTATTGAGTAAATTACGACAAGGGCATAACGCCCTGTTAAGGAGTGAGGCATGCACAACAAAAGTTACCGCATCACTACGTAATCACTCAAACCACCGCAAACCAAAAATGCCACGCATGCCGAATCTGCTTGAACAGTTTGTTATGTGCGGACCAAATTTGCAATCAATTACATTTTTGCCCCTCGATTACAAAGTTTTGTACAGAACCTTTAAGAACGACCATTATTCTGAAAAGGAAACCTCAACCTTTGCTGTGCTAAGACCTTTCAACAACCCATTAATGTTAAACTCAATTTCCAATGGAATTGTGACCACACCTTGTGTTGTCAGTTCTTGAGCTAGCATCTCAATAGACCCTTTCACAATGTCCGTGTTCATATGCAATACTTGCACGAACTTCGGTACATCAGTAGATTGAGTAAATTCAATTTTTATCTTGGGCATAACCTATATTACTCCCTAGCACATAACGCCCTGCTAAGGGGTGAGCAATGCGCTACGAATGCTACCGCACACCGCCTTAATCACAAAACCCACCGCATACTGAAAATGCCACGCATTGCGAATCCCTCTTAAGCAGTTTGTTAGCTTAAATTTCAACGTCTTAGATTTACCAAACCTGAGATTAACCTGATTTAGGAAACTGGCAAACCACTTAAGTTTGAAAACCCGAAATTTTTGATAAATCATTTTCGGAAAACTCAGAGCGAACGCAAAACTTCCAAAGCGACTTTGCGCCAAACTGGCTAACCTCGTGTAGCCCCAAAACCCAATTGAGACAACAACTCAAAATTCACGTTGGCAAACAATGCTGATTTGCCGAAATAACCTGAACGAACTGCCAAGGGAAGAAAAACAGGCTGCAAACAATTGATTTTCATTATTTTAAGCTAACGCCGCGTTAAGGGGCGCAGGCACGCAATACAAAAGTGACCGCATTACGCCTTAACCACTAAACAAACTGCAAACCGAAAATGCCACGCGTGCCAAGTCCCTCTTTAACGCTTTGTTAGCTTTCGTGGGAACAAGGTTTTACTACGGCCCGACTCCAGCTTAATACTTATGACGCGCTATTATTGCCTGCTGTTCTGCTATCCGAACAGATTCATCTAAATGTTTAGTTTGATTGGCTAACTCTTGCGCTTGCTTCGTCATTTCCTCTCTCTGTTCAACCAAAGCCGCTGTATTTTCCTTAAGCTCAACTCTTTGCAAAAAATATCCGATGATCAACCAAAGGAATGCTACTGGAGCTGTTATTCCCGCTAAGAAATCTCCCCATTCATTGAGGTTCATTTTTGCTGCATTATCCCATTTTATAACAACCAGAAATGCAAAGCATACAATCCATATGGCCGTAATAACCGAGCCGAAGATCTCGATTTTTTTCAAATTTAATACCTCTCGAATTGAGCAAAGCTAACGCCCTGCTAAGGGGTGAGCAATGCACTGCTAAAGCTACCGCACACCGCCTTAATCACAAAACCCACCGCATGCTGAAAATGCCACGCATTGCGAATCCCGCTTAAGCAGTTTGTTAGCTTAAATTTCAGCACCTTAGATTTACTAAGCCCGAGATTAACCTGATTTGGGAAACTGGCAAACTGCCTGAGTTTTGAAACCCGAATTGGTTCAAACTTTGTAACTGTTCATTTGCTTTGAAAAACAATAAATTTTGATAACACACGTTCAGAAAACTCAAAGCGAAAGCAAAACTTCCAAAGCGGCTTTGCGCCAAGCTGGCTAACCTCGCGCAGCCCCAAAATTTAATTGAGGCAACTGCTCAAAAATCACGTTGGCAAACAATGCCGATTTGCCGAGAAATCTGAACGAACAGCCAAGGGAAGAAAAAACAGGCTACAACCAATTGATTTTCATTGTTTTAAGCTAACGCCCTGCTAAGGGGTGAGCAATGCACTGCAAAAGCTACCGCACACCGCCTTAATCACAAAACTCACCGCATGCCAAAAATGCCACGCATTGCGAATCCCTCTTAAGCAGTTTGTTAGCTTAAATTTCAGCACCTTAGATTTGCCAAAACTGAGATTAACCCGATTTGGAAAACCAACAAACCACCTGAGATTTAAAACCCGAATTGACTCAAACTTTGTGGCCTTTCGTGCGATTTGAAAACTCGAAAATTTTGATAAATCATTTTCGGAAAACTCAAAGCGAAAGCAAAACTTCCAAAGCGACTTTGCGACAATCTGGCTAACCTCGAGCAATCCCAAAATCCAATTGAGGCAACAGATCAAAACTTGCATTGGCAAACAATGCTGATTTGCCGAGAAACCTAAACGAATTGCCGATGGAAGAAAGAAAAAGCCGCAACCAATTGATTTTTATTGTTTTAAGCTAACGCCCTGCTAAGGGGTGAGCAATGCACTGCAAAAGCCACTGCACACCGCCTTACTCACAAAACTCACCGCATGCTGAAAATGCCACGCATTGCGAATCCCGCTTAAGCAGTTTGTTAGCTTAAATTTCAGCATCTTAGATTTACCAAGCCTAAGATTAACCTGATTTGAAAAGCCGGAAAACCACTTGAGTTTTGAAACCTGCATTGACTCAAACTTTGTTGCCTTTCATGCGATTTGAAAACCCGAAAATTTTGATAGATCACTTTCGGGAAACTCAAAGCGAAAGCAAAACTTCCAAAGCGACTTTGCGGCAAACTGGCTAACCTCGCGCAGTCCCAAAATTCAATTGAGGCAACAACTCGAAAATCGCGTTGGCAAACAATACTGATTTGCCGATAAACCTGAACGAATTGCCAAAGGAAGAAAGAAAAAACCACAAACAACTGATTTTTAATGTTTTAAGCTAACGCCCGCTTAAGGGGCAGACAACGCTACTACCAACTTTCCGCATAACACCGTAACCACAAAAACCAACGCATAGTAAAAATGCCGCGCGTTGGCTGTCCCTCTTGAAGCGTTTGTTAGTTTTTGTGCTGCGACAAGAACTGCTCTAACATTTTACCAATCAATTCCGGAGATTCTTGATGCGACGAATGTCCTGTCAATGGGATATTGGCAAAACTACAACCTGTAATTTTCGACTTCAAAGCAGCTGCCTCATCCAACGAAAACAAGAAGTCATTATCACCTCGCATTACTAATGTCGGGCAACTAATTTTTTCAACTAATTTATGTGGATAACCAGATTCTGTTGTATCAAGCCAGACTGCTTTCACAGCGTCTACGAGTTTAGGGAAATCCGGTTTAGGATTTGACGCCTCATATAAAGCAACATCATCGGCAAACCTTGATGACCAAAATTCAGCCGTCAAACCACTTAGTAATTCAACCGATGGATCATCTGCCTCTAATCGCCACTGCGAGCCAAGTGTCACCAAACAAGATACCCTTTCCGGCTCTTGTATTGCTAACCGATAACCTACGATACCACCGTCACTGAAACCAAAAATTGAATATTTATCGATACCCAAATAGCTCAGAACATGCTGAACGTCTTGTTGATATTGCATGTAATTAAGTGGACGATCACCTAAAAGAGACTTCCCGTGACCACGGAAATCTATACTTATCAATTGATAGTCAGCAGCAACATATTTATGAATTGAACTTAACTCATTCAATGAACCAAGACCGCCATGAAGCATCAATAAGGGCTTGCCATCATGATTACCTGAAAGCTCGTAATAAATCTCGGAGCCACTAACACTTACATACCCATTTTTATTTTTCATTTTATCGACCAACTACGTTTGTATTGATTTGACCTGAAAAAACTAACGCCGCGTTAAGGGGCGAATGCCGCCTAACCCCATTTTACGCAGACTATTTTCACCACTTAAATCACCGCATGCTAAAAATGCCACGCGGCATGAGTCCCACTTAAACGCTTTGTTATGCAACATTATGTGGGAAATCAGGATAATCCAACTTTAATAGTTCCTGCTCACTCAGGTTTACATACTTGAACTCAATTGGATCTTCATATAATGGAACCTCAAAGATCCCGCCATATTCTTTAGCCACCTCATTATCAAAGAGCTTATCAATACAAAACTTAAGCCCCATTGTTATTCTTTTATAGTCTTCGATTAAATAATTCATATCGATGATTATTCTCTCAGTCTGTTTTAGATAACTAGAAAACTCATAGAAGCTCATTACTGAAGAATATTCACGGGCACTATACATGAAAAAATCAGCACCTTGATATTCACCCTTATCATTTAATCTATCTATTATATCTCTATGCTGTTGATTTCTTAATGCAATCGATGATATGAGATTTCTATAACTAGATTCAATGTTAATATAATTCATCAAATCCAATGCGTATTTTATATCTTCATCGTCATCAAAGGAAAATTTCGACATACCTTTAACAATAAAGCCATATTTACTAAACTTAATATCACCATACATTGTGGGGACATGTAACTCCGGGATCCTTAATCCTCTTGTATACCTATGATCAATATTAGTTTCTCGATTACACATTTCACATATTTTCTTAATTGAAAAATATCTAGTAGATATAATTTCTATTAACTCCATATAATTATCAATATCTTCTCTTGCTTTTTTCTTTTTTTCGTTCATATCCATATTGTCAAAAGCTGCCATAGCAGCAATACATGTCAGCAAGACTCCAATTAACAGAGTTTTGAACACTTCACTTTCGTTGTGAATTGCTAATACAAATAAAAATAGCCAAGAAAAAAACCATAGAAAGAAATTTCGAAATAAAAAGCTTGACCTTTTCATATTACCTCATGTTGCATAACGCCCTGCTAAGGGGTGAGCAATGCACTACCAAAGCGACCGCACACCGACTTAATCACAAAACCCACCGCATGCTAAAAATGCCACGCATTGCGAATCCCTCTTAAGCAGTTTGTTAGCTTAAATTTCAGCACCTTAGATTTACTAAGCCCGAGATTAACCTGATTTGAAAAGCCGGAAAACTACTTGAGTTTTAAAACCCGCATTGACTCAAACTTTGTGGCCTGTCATGCGATTTGAAAACTCGAAACGAAAGCAAAACTTCCAAATCGACTTTACACCAAACTGACCGCCCCCCCCTCTGGCAGGATAGTTGTCACTGTTAAAATTTAACCAGTCTAGGGCGGTAAGAGTGAATTGTGTCTCGTATTCCAACAGAAAGAAAAGAAGCCATATTGAAGAAGCTGCTGCCTCCATACTCAATGTCAGTGAGCGAACTTTCAAAAGAGGAAGGCATTAGCACTGCAACCCTGTATCATTGGCGACAGCAACTCAGACGTTCAGGAGCCGCAGTGCCAAACAGCAACACTTCATCAGAGCAGTGGTCTGCTCAAACTAAACTCGCCATCGTCGCCGAGACTTACTCGATGACCGAGAATGAACTCAGCCAATATTGTCGTGAAAAAGGTCTGTTTCCAGAGCAAGTCCAACGCTGGCGCAGCGAATGTATGCAAGGCTTCATGTCGAGTAAAGAGCGGGAAGCACAAGCAAAGAAGCAGGCCAAAGCGGATAAGCTTGAAATCAAAGAGCTTAGGAAGGAGTTACGCCACAAAGAAAAGGCGCTCGCTGAAACGGCTGCCCTGTTGGTTCTACGAAAAAAGCTCATAGCCTTTTACGGGGAAGAGCCAGAGGACGACTAACCTCAACCGATGAAAGGCAGCACCTGATTGCTCTTATCCACGATGCCAAGCAAAGTGGTTGCCGCTTAGAGCGAGCTTGTTATGAGGTTCAAATTGACCTGAGAACGTATCGTCGATGGTATCGGCAAGGAGAGGTTCAAGCGGATAAAAGACCGACCTGTGCCAGACCTGAGCCAGCTAACAAGCTCTCTCAGCAAGAGCGTGATGCCATTATCGAGGTGTGTAACCGCCCAGAGTTCGCGAGCTTACCTCCAACTCAAATCGTACCGACACTGCTTGATAAAGGTGAGTATATCGCCTCAGAGTCGAGCTATTATCGGGTACTGAGTGCACAAGGGCAACTTCATCATCGAGGCCGTCAGAGGAGTAGACAAACACAAGCGAAGCCAACGAGTTATACGGCGACAGGCTCGAATCAAGTCTACACATGGGATATCACTTACTTGCCTTCAAAGGTTCGAGGCCAGCACTATTATCTGTACGTCATTGAGGACATCTACAGCCGAAAAATCGTGGGTTATGAGGTGTATGAACGTGAGTGCGGCGAGTTAGCCTCACAACTCCTGCAGCGGACGTTGATGCGAGAGCAGTGCTTCAGTCAACCGCTGGTTCTTCACTCAGATAACGGTGCGCCTATGAAGTCGCTGACGTTCAAAGCGAAGATGGATGAGTTAGGCATTACCTCATCGTATAGCCGTCCAAGAGTCAGTGATGATAATCCGTATGTAGAATCGTTGTTCCGCACGGTAAAGTACATGCCAAACTGGCCGACAAAGGGCTTTGAAAGTCTCGACAGCAGTCGACGTTGGGTTGAAGCCTTCGTGCGCTGGTACAACACCGAGCACAAACACAGTAAGCTAAATTATGTCACGCCTTCAGAGCGTCATAATGGAAAAGATGAAGAGATCTTGAAGCGCCGAGCTGAGGTATTGCTCGCAGCAAAACAGCGAAAACCTGAGCGCTGGCCTGGTGATATCAGGAACTGTGAACCAGTTGGTGAAGTCCACCTAAATCCAGAAAGAGAAGCTGCTTAATAAGCAAGCAAATGATGGCAACTATCTTGAAAAACACCGGACCTCGCTCATTCCCAAAATTCAATTGAGGCAACAGCTCAAAACTTGCGTTGACAAACAATGCTAACTTGCCGAGAAACCAGAACGAATGGACAAAGGAAGAAAGAAAAACCACAAACAACTGATTTTTAATGTTTTAAGCTAACGCCCTGCTAAGGGGTGAGCAATGCACTACAAACACTACCGCACACCGCCTTAATCACAAAACTCACCGCATGCTGAAAATGCCAAGCATTGCGAATCCCGCTTAAGCAGTTTGTTAGCTTAAATTTCAGCACCTTAGATTGATCAAACCTGAGATTAACTTGATTTAGAAAACTGGTAAACCACTTGAGCTTTAAAACCCGGAATGACTCAAGCTTTGTAACCGTTCACTTGCTTTGTAACCATTCACTTGCTTTGAAACCAGTAAATTTTGAGAAATAACTTTCGGAAAACTCAAAGCGAAAACTGAACTGCCAAAGCGACTTTGCGCCAAAGAGACTAACCTCGCGCAATTCCAAAACTCCATTGAGGCAACTACTCAAAACTTGCGTTGGCAAACAATGCTGATTTGCCGAAGAATCTGAGCGAATTGCCAAGGGAAGAAAGAAAAGACCACAACCAATTGATTTTATTTGTTTTAAGCTAACGCCCTGCTAAGGGGTGAGCAATGCAATACGAAAGCTACCGCACACCGCCTTAACCACAAAACCCAACGCATGCTGAAAATGCCACGCATTGCGAATCCCTCTTAAGCAGTTTGTTAGCTTAAATTTCAGCACTTTAGATTTACCAAGCCTGAGATTAAACCGATTTGGAAAACCAACAAACCACTTAAGCTTTGAAACCCGAAATAACGCAAACTTTGTGGCCGTTCATTTACATTAAAAATCAGTAAATTTTGACAACCCGTTTTCGCAAAAATCAAAGCGAACGCAAAACTTCCAAAGCGACTTTGCGCCAAATCAGCTAACCTCGCACAATCCCAGCACTCAATTGAGGCAACGGCTCAAAACTCGCATTGTTAAACAATGCTGATTTGCCGAAAAACCTGAACGAATGGCCAAGGGAAGAAAGAAAAGACCACAACCAATTGATTTTATTTGTTTTAAGCTAACGCTGCGTTAAGGGGTGAATGCCGCACAAACCAACCTTCAGCAGACCACTTTCACCACCAAAAATCACCGCATACCAAAAATGCCACGCGGCATGAATCCCTCTTTAACGCCTTGTTATGTGCCTGGTTTCAAGTACACGCCTTCCTGACGGAGTTGAGTTCGTAAATCTAACATTTGTATATTTGTAACTATCACGGAAAACAGATTTCCAATAGCTATAGCAAACATTAAGCCTGCTGCATATCCATTCCATAACCCGAGATTAGCTTGAATGAGTGTGTTGAATGCCAGACAAAAGAAGATGATACTGGATATGAACATTCTCAACTCACCACAACTAAATTTGTAGGTGTTGTCCGCATAATCATACCTAATTTTTACCTTTGAACTCAGACCGCCAAGTTTTACATACATCGTGCTTTCACCGCTTTCATAAGCAATGTCATTGAGATCCAGTATTTTTTCTATGCGTTCCAACATGATTTTATATCCTTGAAAATTGATTACCTTGAGACTATTACTAAAGACAACCAATTTCATAAGATATTTGGAATTTCACAGCCTAAGTCACGTATACAGGATTAGGCACATAACGCCCTGCTAAGGGGTGAGCAATGCACTGCAAAGGCTACCGCACACCGCCTTAATCACGAAAACCCAACGCATGCTAAAAATGCCACGCATTGCGAATCCCTCTTAAGCAGTTTGTTAGCTTAAATTTCAGCATCTTAGATTTGCCAAACCTGAGATTAACCCGATTTGAGAAACCAACAAACCGCCTTGAGTTTTGAAATCCGAATTGACTCAAACTTTGTGGCATTTCATGCGATTTGAAAACCCGAAATTTTGATATGTCACCTTTCGGAAAACTCAGAGCGAACGCAAAACTTCCAAAGCGACTTTGCGCCAAACTGGCTAACCTCGCGCAACCCCAAAACTCAATTGAGGCAACAGCTCAAAACTTGCATTGGCAAACAATGCTGATTTGCCGAGAAACCTGAACGAGTGGCCAAAGGAAGAAAAAAGACCACAACCAATTGATTTTATTTGTTTTAAGCTAACGCCCTGCTAAGGGGTGAGCAATGCACTGCAAAAGCTACCGCACGCCGACTTAATCACAAAACCCACCGCATGCTGAAAATGCCACGCATTGCGAATCCCTCTTAAGCAGTTTGTTAGCTTAAATTTCAGCACCTTAGATTGATCAAACCTGAGATTAACTTGATTTAGAAAACTGGCAAACCACTTGAGCTTTAAAACCCGGAATGACTCAAACTTTGTAGCTAGTCGTTTTTGGTGAAACCAACGATTTTTCATGGTACATGTTCGGATAAATCAAAGCGAAAACTAAACTTCCAACGCGACTTTGCACCAAGCTTACTGACCTCGCGCAATCCCAAAATTCAATTGAGGCAACAGCTTAAAACTCGCGTTGGAAAACAATGCTGATTTGCCGAGTAAACCTGAACGAATTACCAAGGGAAGAAAGAAAAAAACACAAACAACTGATTTTTAATGTTTTAAGCTAACGCCCTGCTAAGGGGTGAGCAATGCACTACGAAAGCTACCGCACACCGCCTTAATCACAAAACCCAACGCATGCTGAAAATGCCACGCATTGCGAATCCCGCTTAAGCAGTTTGTTAGCTTAAATTTCAGCACCTTAGATTTACCAAGCCTGAGATTAACCTGATTTGGGTTCCTAACAAACAGCCAGAGTTTTAATACCCGAAATGACTCAAACTTTGTGGCATTTCATGCGATTTAAAAACCCGAAAATTTTTATAGATCATTTTCGGCAAATTCAAAGCAAACGCAAAACTTCCAAAGCGACTTTGCGCCAAACTTGCTGACCTCGCGCAATCCCAAAACTCAATTGAGGCAACTGCTCAAAACTCCCATTGCCAAACAATGCTGATTTGCCGAGAAATCTGAACGAACTGCCAAGGGAAGAAAAAACAGGCTACAACCAATTGATTTTCATTGTTTTAAGCTAACGCCGCATTAAGGGGCAAGCAACGCAAACAGCTGAACTCAAACTAACCAGCCGTAACCTCAAATGCCCACCCAAACCAAAAATGCCACGCGTTGATTGTCCCTCTTAAATGCTTTGTTATGTAACTTTACTAACTATTTCAAAGCATTACCACAAACAGCATCGCCAAACACGATTTAACTTACACGAAAAGTCAGCATTGACCCAGTAGAAAAAACTCTGGCAACCACAAAAACAACTTGAGTCTGCGGATCATGACTATAGACAAACTGAACGCAAACTCGCTTTACCATGAAGTTCAGAATACAGACTTGAAGAACAAGAAGACAAAAACCAAATCAACATGAATAAGACTGACTTTACAAACTTTATAAATAACCAATTAAAACAATCAGTTGAAAGTATCGAATATACAAAGTAGAAGCTAAATTTAAAGTAAAGAAACCATAAAAACACTTTAACTTTCAATACATTCTGGTCTTTTTCTCTACGGTTACATAACGCCCGCTTAAGGGGCTGGCAACGCATAACACTAAACTCAAACACAACAGCCGTAACCACTTATGCTCAATGGGACTGAAAACGCTCCGCGTTGACAGTCCCTCTTGAAGCGTTTGTTAGGGCTACCATTTTTTAAACACTGTAGCACTTGGTTTGTTCCTGAGTTTTTGGGAAAGTTCGGCAATTTTCTGTTGCCGAGAAGTTTTTTGCCAAAGCCCTCCGGATATAGGTGGATCAGGCCACTCAAGACGCCACTGGTCTCCACAACACTTACATTTAAAACGCCTATCAAACTGATTTGATGAGGGCTCTTCTACCCAAATGTTGCTGATGACAAGTGCATCACATGCCTTTTGAGATAAAGCATATTTAGAAGGCGATTTAAAACCTCCTAAATGCTTTTTCCCAATACTCACACAGTTATTGCAACTCATAGTAGCCCTAACGCCGCGTTAAGGGGCGCAGGCACGCAATACAAAAGTGACCGCATAACACCTTAACCACTAAACAAACTGCAAACCGAAAATGCCACGCGTGCCAAGTCCCTCTTTAACGCTTTGTTATGTTTGAGCTTTTTTACTTCAGAGTAAAGCAAAAAGGTATGAGTAATGGTCAAAGCAATAAACAAAAGTGGAATAAACAACGAAAATACTGATATCAAAATGTACATTTGTGACATCACTAACTTTTCTAAGATCCCTTCGCTATGACTCCAACCTGCAGCGTGACCATCCGAAAACAACCCAAACGAGCCATAATAGTAAAGTAAGTACATCAATACAGATTCTTTCCAAAAGCCTCTCTGCATATATTTGACAGAGAAATGAGATACAGCAAAAGCTAAAAATCCACCTAATCCCATAAATATAAAGTCAAAAGGATACTTAATGGCGGTTGTAAGAAAAGCGCCTCCAGAAACCGTCACCGCAATAACGAGACCTAGAAGATATGTAACAATCGCATTGGTAATTTTGATTTGATCCATATATCCCCCACATAGAAGGAAGCATTATGAAACAACACACAAAAACTTAGAGCATCAAAATACGCAAAACTCGGTCGACTTCAATATTTGGCTGCGAAAACATAACGCCGCGTTAAGGGGCGCAGGCACGCAATACATAAGCGACTGCATAACAACTTAATCACTGAGCCCAACGCAAATTGAAAATGCCACGCGTGCCAAGTCCCGCTTTAACGCTTTGTTATATGCGTTGTTTAAACTACATAAAAACTGCTTCAACCTTGTTTCCATCAGCATCGCGGACAAATGCCGCATAGTAAGTCTCACCGTACTCTGGACATAAGCCAGGCTTACCTGCACACGAGCCACCAAGCTCCAATGCAGTAGCATAAAACAGGTCAACAGCTTCTTTACTTGGTGCATTGAAAGCAATGTGAGTTCCGTTACCAGAAGAAGCTCCATCTTCACATGGACAACCCACCCAAAACTCAAAATTCTCACCGTAGGCAGCCGCTACATTTTCGATGTAATGCGAACGCCTTACGGATAATGCGGATAGAACTGAATCGTAAAAAGCGACAGCAGATGTCACATTTGAAACACCAACTGAGACATGATTTAGAATCATTTTAAGCTCCCTTTTACTCACAGATTTTGAAAGCATATAACGCTGCGTTAAGGGGTGAATGCCGCCTAAACCAACCTTCCGCAGACCATTTTCACCACAAAAATCACCGCATACCAAAAATGCCACGCGGCATGAATCCCTCTTAAACGCCTTGTTATGTGTATGGTTGTGATATTGTTTCACGAATTAAGGTATGTTCACTCGCTACAACTTTCATAAAACCTTCGATGAGATTTCGAATAAGAACTATCTCATGTTTTTCAAATACTCGATGAGGGTTCGCTCCCATCAAGACTGATTGTTTGCCTGTTAATCTGTAATCGCGAGAAGCTGCATCTGAATGTGCAACTGAGCTATTTCTCCTTTCGAGAACTGACTCATGAAAACATTTCATTTCATTTCATCAGGCAGCGTCTCAAGCCAGGACTTTGTCAACTCATCGTATTTACTTTTGAGCTTTTTTGATTCGTCTTTACCAAGACGAGGGTAAGAGTATGCGCTAGCGAAATTTCTAGCGTAAGTGACAATAAGTGAAATCGTAAGGGCCTTACATAGAATACTGTCTGAGTCTTCAATTACTTCGAGTTCGTTACAAAAATCTGTACATTCACAAAGATCATCAAAAGATGAGTTAAGTCTCTGATAGTAATGTTCATTTATTTCCATAGATTCACCATCTCATCATACACATAACGCCCTGCTAAGGGGTGAGCAATGCACTGCCAGAGCTACCGCACACCGCCTGAATCACGAAACCCACCGCATGCCAAAAATGCCACGCATTGCGAATCCCGCTTAAGCAGTTTGTTAGCTTAAATTTCAGCACCTTAGGTTTACCAAAATTGAGATTAACCCGATTTGGGAAACCGACAAACCGCTTGAGTTTTAAAACCCGAAATGACTCAAACTTTGTGGCCGTTCATTTGCTTTGAAACCAGTAAATTTTGAGAACTCATTTTCGGAGAACTCAAAGCGAAAGCAAAACTTCCAAAGCGACTTTGAGCCAAGCTTGCTAACCTCGCGCAATCCCAAAACTCCATTGAGGCAACAGCTCAAAACTTGCGTTGGCAAACAATGCTGATTTGCCGAGAAACCTGAACGAATTGCTAAAGGAAAAAAGAAAAAGCCACAAACAATTGATTTTAAATGTTTTAAGCTAACGCCCGGTTAAGGGGCAACCAACGCTACTACCAACTTTCCGCATAACACCGCAACCACAAAAACAACGCGTAGTAAAAATGCCACGCGTTGGTTGTCCCTCTTGAACCGTTTGTTATGTGTTTGTTTCAATTGGACTTTCACATAATCACTAAAATAATTACCGACCACATTTTGAATAATGAAAAGCTCTACCTCGAATAGTGCTCTTTTCTTTTTTGGCATAATGATAGAATTTCAATCCTTTCTGCTGTCGTTGATGATTGCCATTTGAGTATGTCATTGAGTGTTCTGAAACATCCTAAACAAATGTCATTTTCATCTAGACTGCAATGCCTATTACAAGGTGATTTAGGATCTTCACTTTCGGTTTCATTTACGTTAACCATAGTTAATATCCCTTTATAAACAATATCTTGTGATAGAAAAAGTTATTGGAATTTGGCCTTACACATAACGCCCGCTTAAGTGGTGAGCAACGCAATACGATGTTACCGCACACCACCTAAATCACTAAGTTTACCGCAAACCACAAATGCCACGCGTTGCGAATCCGTCTTAAAGCGTTTGTTATGTTTAAGCTTCAAGGGCTTACGTTTTACAAAAACCAAGATTAACTCAGCGTTGACTCACAAACAAAAGCCAAGACCTAAAAAACTGAAATGACTCATAGATTTGAAAAACAACTTCAAATTTCGACTGTTCAAGCCCAAAACCTAAGATCAATTTTCTGATTGAGCCAACCACCCTAACCTCGCGCTTACCCGAGAATTGACTGAGGCAACTCTCTGAATTTCCAGCGCCAAACGAAGCCAACTTGCCGACAAGCGCAAAACCTACAAGCCGAGGGAGCAAAGAAAAGATACAACCAACTGATTTGACGTGATTAAACATAACGCCCGGTTAAGGGGCAGACAACGCCACTACCAAGCTTCCGCATAACACCGTAACCACCAAAACCAACGCATGGTAAAAATGCCGCGCGTTGGCTGTCCCTCTTGAACCGTTTGTTATGCTTAAACTTCAAACACTTAGGTTTAAGTAACCATTAGAATAACTCAGACTTTCAAACCAACCCAAGCACCAAAATCCGTTAACCTGATCGAAACCATGATTTGAATAAAAACCACGCTAAATTCACTACGATCAAAAGAACAAAGTGCCCTTTCAATAAAATCCTGACCAACCAAACCCACAGCAAATTGGCGTAAAACTCGACTAAGGCAACAACGCTGAACCAGCAGAGCCAACGAAATTGCCTTTTCATTAGGCAGCGCAAAACAATAGTAAATTGCCGATACGCTTTTGGCTGATAAGCCAAGGAGCCAAATCACTCAAAGCGACTTTGAGAAAAAGACACTCAACACGAACCTGCTCAAAACTAAAATGAGGCAACCGCTCGACATTTACAGCATCAATTTAATTGAAACAGCGACCGCCTTAACCAATTGCCGACAAACAAGATCGAATGGCTGAAGGAACAGAGAAAAGGCCACAACCGATTGATTTTATGAGATTAAGCATAACGCCCGGTTAAGGGGCAGCCAACGCCACAACCAAGCTTCCGCATAACACCGTAACCACAAAAAACAACGCATAATAAAAATGCCACGCGTTGGCTGTCCCTCTTGAACCGTTTGTTATGTTTAAGCTTCAATGACTTACGTTTTACCAAAACCAAGATTAACTCAGCTTTGATTCACAAACAAAAGCCAAGACCTAAAAAACGGAAACGACTCATAGATTTGAAAAACAGACTTTGTATTTCGGCAATTCAAGCCCCAAAACCTGTGTTCAAAATACTGATTGCGCCAGCCGCCCTAACCTCGCGCTTACTCGAAAATTGAATGAGGCAATTCTCTGAATTTCCAGCGCCAAAGAATAAGTGTCCAGAAAACAGCGCCCGCTGAAGTCAACTTGCCGACAAACACAAAACCAATCATCCGAGGGAACAAAGAAAAGATACAACCAACTGATTTTGCGTGATTAAACATAACGCCCGCTTAAGCGGTGAGCAACGCAATACTATGTTACCGCACACCACCTAAATCACTAAATTTACCGCAAACCACAAATGCCACGCGTTGCGAATCCGTCTTAAAGCGTTTGTTAGCCGCTCATTCCCAAAGGTTATTGTCTACTTAACAAGAACTTACGCAAATCTCTCTCGGCGCGCATAACAAACAGTATAAATACCTTATCACCGTCTTGTTTATAGAAAACACGACATGGATTTGCTACAACTTCACGATAACTCAAATGCTCTAATTCTGGCGGAATACGACCTGACTCTGGGAAAACTTCTAGACGTTCGACTTTCGAGAAGATCGCTTGAACCAGTTGCTTTGCAGCCACGACATTTTCAAGCGCGATGTACTCAGCGATATCATTTAGGTCAGATAGCGCTGGTTCAGTCCAAATTACTTCAGCCATTTTGACATTTTGTCCTTGGCTTCATTGTGACCAACAACCTTTCCGTCAGCTACTGCGCGTTCACCTCGTGCAATACCTTCGAGAATGGCCAAACGATTTTGCATAAACTCGTAATCATCAACATCAACTAGTACCGTTTCCATTTAATTCTGATCGATTGAGCTACCAATCCAATGGTAGCTCTTTTACATCAATAGCCACCTTGATACTTCGGCTGACACCAGCTTCTTTCGTTATCAATCCACGCTCTTCAAGCTTCAATAACATCTGATGAACACTTGGTGGTGATACCTCAAAGTAATCTTGTAGATCTGCATGAGCTGGCGCTCGTCCATTCACTTTGGTGTAGTAGTAAATATAGGCCAGATACTGCCCTTGTTTTTTGGTGTATTTTCCAGACATTTTCCCATCTTAGATCGACATTTTTACCGGAGTATGATCAATTATTGGTTTTAAGAATGAAGCCTATCATGCCATGAATATTTCCTACCGTGTTGAACTGACTTGTGAAGAAATTGCTGAACTTAACGAACTCACCAGTAAAGGTAAGCACAACGCCAGAAAGCTAAAACGTGCCCAAATCCTTTTACTGGCAAATCACAGGCAACATACAGACGCTGAAATATGTCAGCTCTTAAACACCAGTACTTCAACGGTCTATAGAACCAAACGCGGTTTTGTTGAAGAAGGCCTGCAATCTGCCCTGGAAGAAGGAAAACGTCGTGGGCAGCCGAAGGCATTAAGCTCAAGCGAGGAAGCCACGCTTATCACTATCGCCTGTACCAAGCCACCTGAAGGGGTCGCTCGCTGGACGCTTTCTTTAATTGCAGACAGGCTGATTGCTTTGACGGACTTAGAAAGTATTTCTCTGGAAACAATCCGCTCACGACTTAAGGAAAATCAACTCAAACCATGGCAGAAGAAAATGTGGTGCATTGGTCAACTCAATGCGGACTTCATTGCACAGATGGAAGAAGTTTTGGAGTTGTATGCTCAACCTGCCAACCCCAAAGAGCCGGTCATTAACTTCGATGAGGCCATGAAGCAGATGATTTCCCATACAAGAGAGCCTATTTCAGCTAAACCTGGACAACCAGAACGCATCGATTATGAATATCGCAGGGAAGCGGTAGCGAATATCTTCCTGATGTATGACCGACATAATGGTTGGCGACATGCGAAAGCAACAAAAACCAAAAAGTTCGAAGACTTTGCTTGGTGCATGAAAGAGTTAGTTGATGAACATTACCCGGATGCAGAGCAAATTCATGTTGTATTAGACAATTTTACCACTCACAAGGCTGGCGCACTTTATCACACGTTCCCTGCGGGAGAGGCTCGTCGAATATTAAGGAAAATCACTTTCCACTATACCCCTCCTCATGCCAGTTGGCTCAACATGGTGGAGATTGAGATCGGCGTTATGAATCAGCAATGCCTTAATCGACGTATCGGGAGTTGGGAGGAATTACATCGGGAACTTAAAGCTTGGGAGACTATGCGCAATACAGAGAAAGCATCCATTGAATGGTTGTTTGATGTAGACAAAGCCCGGAACAAACTTCACCGGGCTTATGATGAACTAACCATTCAAAACTAAATGGAAAGGGTACTAGATACGCAGATGGCTTACCATGCTCCGTAATTAACACTGGTTCTTTGGTGTCGTGGAGATCGGCTAGGATCTTGGTTGCTTGCCGTTTGAGTGATGTAACTAGTTCTACTTTCATGAGAGCTGCTCCTATGGATTACTAAAGTGATACTATTCTATCACTTTGAGCATAGCAAGCTCCATGACGGCTAACGCCGCGTTAAGGGGCGCAGGCACGCAATACATAAGCGACTGCATAACAACTTAATCACTGAGCCCAACGCAAATTGAAAATGCCACGCGTGCCAAGTCCCGCTTTAACGCTTTGTTATATGCGTTGTTTAAACTACATAAAAACTGCTTCAACCTTGTTTCCATCAGCATCGCGGACAAATGCCGCATAGTAAGTCTCACCGTACTCTGGACATAAGCCAGGCTTACCTGCACACGAGCCACCAAGCTCCAATGCAGTAGCATAAAACAGGTCAACAGCTTCTTTACTTGGTGCATTGAAAGCAATGTGAGTTCCGTTACCAGAAGAAGCTCCATCTTCACATGGACAACCCACCCAAAACTCAAAATTCTCACCGTAGGCAGCCGCTACATTTTCGATGTAATGCGAACGCCTTACGGATAATGCGGATAGAACTGAATCGTAAAAAGCGACAGCAGATGTCACATTTGAAACACCAACTGAGACATGATTTAGAATCATTTTAAGCTCCCTTTTACTCACAGATTTTGAAAGCATATAACGCCCGCCTAAGGGGCTGACAACGCACTACCACAAAACTCAAACACAACAACCGAAACCACCGCGGCTCATTGGGACTGGAAACGCCACGCGTTGACAGTCCCTCTTGAGGCGTTTGTTAGCTTCGTAGCCTATTGTTTCACAATGGCTTTCTAACACATTTGCTTGAAAGGCATTTTACGCAAAAGCATCTCACAAACACACGTCCAACAACATTGAAGCATCGAGGTTTGATGATTTTCAGCGACTTTGAAACCACTGAACTTTCAACACGTTCGACCAAATCAACATCAAGAAAAAACGCAAAAGCCAACTTATGCAATTTGAATGCTAAAAGCTGATTTTTCAGAACGAGTGAGTTTGGATTTTGATGATTCCAGCCTTTAAGAAGCTAACGCCCTGCTAAGGGGTGAGCAATGCACTGCAAAAGCTACCGCACGCCGCTTTAATCACAAAACCCACCGCATGCTGAAAATGCCACGCATTGCGAATCCCGCTTAAGCAGTTTGTTAGCTTAAATTTCAGCACCTTAGATTTGCCAAAACTGAGATTAACCCGATTTGGAAAACCAACAAACCACTTAAGCTTTGAAACCCGAAATAACGCAAACTTTGTGGCCGTTCATTTACATTAAAAATCAGTAAATTTTGACAACCCGTTTTCGCAAAACTCAAAGCGAACGCAAAACTTCCAAAGCGACTTTGCGCCAAATCAGCTAACCTCGCACAATCCCAGCACTCAATTGAGGCAACGGCTCAAAACTCGCATTGTTAAACAATGCTGATTTGCCGAAAAACCTGAACGAATGGCCAAGGGAAGAAAGAAAAGACCACAACCAATTGATTTTATTTGTTTTAAGCTAACGCCCGGTTAAGGGGCAGCCAACGCCATTACCAAGCTTCCGCATAACACCGTAACCACAAAAACCAACGCATAGTGAAAATGCCACGCGTTGGCTGTCCCTCTTGAACCGTTTGTTATGCTTAAACTTCAAACACTTAGGTTTAAGTAACCATTAGAATAACTCAGACTTTCAAACCAACCCAAGCACCAAAACTCGTTAACCTGATCGAAACCATGATTTGAACAAAAACTGAGTTAAATTCACTTCGCTCAAGATAACAAAGTGCCCTTTCAATGAAAATCTGACCAACCAAGCTCACAGCAAATTGGCGTAAAACTCGAATGAGGCAACAACGCTGAACCACAAGCGCCAGCCAAATTGCCTTTTCATTAGGCAGCGCAAAACAATAGCAAATTGCCGATGCGCTTTTGGCCGATAAGCCAAGGAACCAAATCACTCAAAGCGACTTTGAGAAAAAGAAACTCAACACGAACCGGCTCGAAACTAAAATGAGGCAAGCACTCGGAATTCACAGCATCAATTTACATGAAACCGCGACAGCATTATTCAATTGCCGACAAACACGAACGAATGGCCGAAGGAACAAAGAAAAGGCCACAACCGATTGATTTTGTGAGATTAAGCATAACGCCCTGCTAAGGGGTGAGCAATGCAATACGAAAGTTACCGCACACCGCCTTAACCACAAAACCCAACGCATGCTGAAAATGCCACGCATTGCGAATCCCGCTTAAGCAGTTTGTTAGCTTAAATTTCAGCACCTTAAACTTACCAAGCCTGAGATTAACCTGATTTGGGTTCCTAACAAACAGCCAGAGTTTTAATACCCGAAATGACTCAAACGTTGTGGCATTTCATGCGATTTAAAAACCCGAAAATTTTGATAAATCACTTTCGGGAAACTCAAAGCGAAAGCAAAACTTCCAAAGCGACTTTGCGCCAAGCTGGCTAACCTCGCGCAGCCCCAAAATTTAATTGAGGCAACTGCTCAAAAATCACGTTGGCAAACAATGCCGATTTGCCGAGAAATCTGAACGAACAGCCAAGGGAAGAAAAAACAGGCTACAACCAATTGATTTTCATTGTTTTAAGCTAACGCCCTGCTAAGGGGTGAGCAATGCACTGCTAAAGCTACCGCACACCGCCTTAATCACAAAACCCACCGCATGCTGAAAATGCCACGCATTGCGAATCCCGCTTAAGCAGTTTGTTAGCTTAAATTTCAGCACCTTAGATTTACTAAGCCCGAGATTAACCTGATTTGGGAAACTGGCAAACTGCCTGAGTTTTGAAACCCGAATTGGTTCAAACTTTGTAACTGTTCATTTGCTTTGAAAAACAATAAATTTTGATAACACACGTTCAGAAAACTCAAAGCGAAAGCAAAACTTCCAAAGCGACTTTGCGCCAAGCTGGCTAACCTCGCGCAGCCCCAAAATTTAATTGAGGCAACTGCTCAAAAATCACGTTGGCAAACAATGCCGATTTGCCGAGAAACCGGAACGAGCCGCCAAGGGAAGAAAAAATAGGCTGCAATCAATTGATTTTCATTGTTTTAAGCTAACGCTGCGTTAAGGGGTGAATGCCGCCTAAACCAACTTTCCGCAGAGCATTTTCACTACCAAAACTCACCGCATACCAAAAATGCCACGCGGCATGAATCCCTCTTAAACGCCTTGTTATATGCTTGTATTGCGCCTATAATTTATGCGCACACACAATACGTATAGGTTGCTATCATGAGAAACGCATATAGTACGCAAGCACCAAAGAAAGCTACAAACTTAAGCTTAAACAGTGAGTTACTCGCTGAGGCTAAACGCTTAAATATAAACCTTTCGGCAACAATGGAAAAGGCACTTGAGAAAGAAGTGAGTCAACGCCTGAAAGCTGAATGGTTAGAGCAAAATGCTGATGCCATTAATGCTTGCAACGAGCTAACTGAAAACCACGGACTATTTTCTGATTCTTACCGAGTATTCTAATGCCACAATTTTCGCTATACAAAAACAACGATAAAAGCACTTCAACCGCATACCCATACTTTGTTGACGTTCAAAGTGAATTGCTTGATACATTGAACACTCGGCTAGTTATTCCGCTAACGCCTACTACGTTGTTAGAGAAAAAAGCGCCCAGTCATTTATGCCCCGTAATCCATATTGATGAAGGTGACTTCGTAATTCTGACTCATCAAATGGCAAGTGTACCAACCAAAATTCTAAAAGTGCCTGTAAATGATCTAAGCACTTTTAGAGACGAGATCATCTCTGCTATCGACTTTCTGATTACTGGCATATAACGCCCTGCTAAGGGGTGAGCAATGCATTGCAAAAGCTACCGCACACCAACTTAATCACAAAACTCACCGCATTCTGAAAATGCCACGCATTGCGAATCCCTCTTAAGCAGTTTGTTAGCTTAAATTTCAGCACCTTAGATTTACCAAAGCTAAGATTAACCCGATTTGGGAAACCAACAAACCGCTTGAGTTTTAAAACCCGAAATAACGCAAACTTTGTGGCCGTTCATTTGCTTTGAAAACCAGCAAATCTTGATAAATCATTTTCTGAGAACTCAAAGCGAAAGCAAAACTTCCAAAGCAACTTTGCGCCAAACTTACTAACCTCACACAATCCCAAAGCTAAATTGAGGCAACAGATCAAAACTCGCGCTGGCAAAAAATGCTGATTTGCCGAAAAACCGAAACGAGCTGCCAAGGGAAGAAAAAACAGGCTGCAACCAATTGATTTATTTGTTTTAAGCTAACGCCCTGCTAAGGGGTGAGCAATGCACTACAAAAGCTACCGCACAACGCTTTAATCACAAAACTCACCGCATGCTAAAAATGCCACGCATTGCGAATCCCGCTTAAGCAGTTTGTTAGCTTAAATTTCAGCACCTTAGATTTGCCAAAACTGAGATTAACCCGATTTGGAAAACCAACAAACCACCTGAGATTTAAAACCCGAATTGACTCAAACTTTGTGGCCTTTCGTGCGATTTGAAAACTCGAAAATTTTGATAAATCATTTTCGAAATACTCAAAACGAAAGCAAAACTACCACAGCGACTTTGCGCCAAACTGGCTAACCTCGCGCGATCCCAAAACTCAATTGAGGCAACGGCTCAAAACTCGCGTTGGCAAACAATGCTGATTTGCCGAGAAACCTGAACGAATGGCCAAAGGAAAAAAGAAAAGACCACAACCAATTGATTTTCAATGTTTTAAGCTAACGCCGCGTTAAGGGGCGTAGGCACGCAATACAAAAGTGACCGCATGACAACTTAACCACTAAACCCAACGCAAAATGAAAATGCCACGCGTGCCAAGTCCCTCTTTAACGCTTTGTTAGCTGTTTTCAGCTTCAAAATGAGCAAACACTTCAGCACCAGTCATATTCTGAGTTTCGTTTTTGAAATCATAGTATTCGGGCTTCTCATCAACAAATATTTGATGAGTAAACTGAAAATTGTCATCACCTTGAAGCAAGCCAACTGGCAGGTGATACTGATTTGCAGGCTTAAGGTAATAAAACAAATGTGTTCCACACTTATTGCAAAACCCTCTGTCTGCCCACTCTGAGGATGAGTATCTTGTGACACTTTCTTCACCTGCTATTTGTACTGAATCAGCACAATCGATGGCTAGCATTGGACCACCGCCCCAATTGCGACATATGCTACAGTGACATGCCGCCACCTCATTACTAGCATATTCAACTTCTAGTGCGACTGAGCCACATAAACATTTAGCATGACCTTTCATAAATCCTCCAATAATTTATAGGTAGACACTTTTTAACAGCTAACGCCCTGCTAAGGGGTGAGCAATGCACTACGAAAGCTACCGCACACCGCCTTAATTACAAAACCCACCGCATGCTGAAAATGCCACGCATTGCGAATCCCTCTTAAGCAGTTTGTTAGCTTAAATTTCAGCACCTTAGATTTACCAAGCCTGAGATTAACCTGATTTGGGTTCCTAACAAACAGCCAGAGTTTTAATACCCGAAATGACTCAAACTTTGTGGCTTTTCATGCGATTTGAAAACCTGAAAATTTTGATAGATCATTTTCGGCAAATTCAAAGCAAATGCAAAACTTCCAAAGCGACTTTGCGCCAAACTGGCTAACCTCGCGCAATCCCAAAACTCAATTGAGGCAACGGCTCAAAACTCGCGTTGGCAAACAATGCTGATTTGCCGAAAAACCGGAACGAGCTGCCAAGGGTGGAAAAACAGGCTGCAATCAATTGATTTTTATCGTTTTAAGCTAACGCCCTGCTAAGGGGTGAGCAATGCGCTACGAAGCTACCGCACACCGCCTTAATCACGAAACTCACTGCATGCTAAAAATGCCACGCATTGCGAATCCCACTTAAGCAGTTTGTTAGCTTAAATTTCAGCACCTTAGATTGACCAAACCCGAGACTAACCCAATTTGGAAAAGCAACAAACCACCTGAGTTTTAAAACCCGAAATGGCTCAAACTTTGTGGCCGTTCATTTGCTTTAAAAACCAGTAAGTTTTGAAAACACGTTTTCGCAAAACTCAAAGCGAAAGCTAAACCTGCCAAAGCAACTTTGCACCAAATTGGCTAACCTCGTGCAATCCCAAAATTCAATTGAGGCAACAACCCAAAACTCGCTTTGACAACCAATGCTAATTTGCCGAAAAACCTGAACGAATGGCCAAAGGAAGAAAGAAAAGACCACAACCAATTGATTTTAATTGTTTTAAGCTAACGCCCTGCTAAGGGGTGAGCAATGCGCTACGAATGCTACCGCACACCGCCTTAATCACAAAACCCACCGCATACTGAAAATGCCACGCATTGCGAATCCCTCTTAAGCAGTTTGTTAGCTTAAATTTCAACGTCTTAGATTTACCAAACCTGAGATTAACCTGATTTAGGAAACTGGCAAACCACTTAAGTTTGAAAACCCGAAATTTTTGATAAATCATTTTCGGAAAACTCAGAGCGAACGCAAAACTTCCAAAGCGACTTTGCGCCAAACTGGCTAACCTCGTGTAGCCCCAAAACCCAATTGAGACAACAACTCAAAATTCACGTTGGCAAACAATGCTGATTTGCCGAAATAACCTGAACGAACTGCCAAGGGAAGAAAAACAGGCTGCAAACAATTGATTTTCATTATTTTAAGCTAACGCCCTGCTAAGGGGTGAGCAATGCACTACGAAAGCTACCGCACACCGCCTTAATCACAAAACCCACCGCATGCTGAAAATGCCACACATTGCGAATCCCGCTTAAGCAGTTTGTTAGCTTAAATTTCAGCACCTTAGATTTACAAAAACTGAGATTAACCCGATTTGGGAAACCAACAAACTACTTGAGTTTTAAACCCGAATTGACTCAAACTTTGTGGCCTTTCATGCGATTTGAAAACCCGAAAATTTTGATAAATCACTTTCGGAAAATTCAAAGCTAAAACAAAACCTCCAAAGCGACTTTGCACCAAACTGGCGAACCTCGCACAATCCCAAAATTCAATTGAGGCAACTGCTCAAAACTTGCGTTGACAAACAATGTGGATTTGCCGAAAAGCCTGAACCAAATGCTAAAAGAAGATAAAAAGACCACAACCAATTGATTTTCAATGTTTTAAGCTAACGCCCTGCTAAGGGGTGAGCAATGCGCTACGAATGCTACCGCACACCGCCTTAATCACAAAACCCACCGCATGCTGAAAATGCCACGCATTGCGAATCCCGCTTAAGCAGTTTGTTAGCTTAAATTTCAGCACCTTAGATTTACCAAACCCGAGACTAACCCAGTTTGGAAAAAACGACAAACCACCTGAGTTTTAAAACCCGGAATGACTCAAACTTTGTGGCCGTTCATGCGATTAGAAAACCCGAAAATTTTGAGAACTCATTTTCGGAGAACTCAAAGCGAAAGAAAAACTTCCAAAGCGACTTCGCGCCAAACTGGCTAACCTCGTGTAGCCACAAAACCCAATTGAGGCAACAACTCAAAAGTCACGTTGGCAAACAATGCTGACTTGCCGAAATAACCTGAACGAACTGCCAAGGGAAGAAAAAACGGCTGCAAACAATTGATTTTTAATGTTTTAAGCTAACGCCCTGCTAAGGGGTGAGCAATGCACTACGAAAGCTACCGCACACCGCCTTAATTACAAAACCCACCGCATGCTGAAAATGCCACGCATTGCGAATCCCTCTTAAGCAGTTTGTTAGCTTAAATTTCAGCACCTTAGATTTACCAAAGCTAAGATTAACCCGATTTGGGAAACCAACAAACCGCTTGAGTTTTAAAACCCGAAATGACGCAAACTTTGTGGCCTTTCATGTGATTTGAAAATCCGAAAATTTTTGATAAATCATTTTCGGCAAACTCAAAGCGAAAGCAAAACTTCCAAAACAACTTTGCGGCAAACTGGCTAACCTCACGCGATCCCAAAACTCAATTGAGGCAACTGCTCAAAACTTGCGCTAGCAAACAATGCTGATTTGCCGAGAAGCCTGAACGAATGGCCAAGGGAAGAAAGAAAAAACCACAACCAATTGATTTTATGTGTTTTAAGCTAACGCCCTGCTAAGGGGTGAGCAATGCACTGCTAAAGCTACCGCAAACCGCCTTAATCACAAAACTCACCGCATGCTGAAAATGCCACGCATTGCGAATCCCTCTTAAGCAGTTTGTTAGCTTAAATTTCAACGCCTTAGATTTACCAAGCCTGAGATTTACTCGATTTAGGAAACCGGCAAACCACTTAAGTTTTAAAACCCAAATTGGCTCAAACTATGTGGAATTTCATGTAATTTGAAAACCCGAAAATTTTAATAAATCATTTTCGGAAAACTCAGTGCGAACACAAAACTTCCAAAGCGACTTTGCGCCAAACTGGCTAACCTCGCGCAACCCCAAAACTCAATTGAGGCAAGCGCTCAAAACTCGCATTGGCAAACAACGCTGATTTGCCGATAAACCGAAACGAATTGCCTAAGGAAGAAAGAAAAGACCACAACCAATTGATTTTAATTGTTTTAAGCTAACGCCCTGCTAAGGGGTGAGCAATGCACTACGAAAGTACCGCACACCGCTTTAGTCACAAAACCCAACGCATGCTGAAAATGCCACGCATTGCGAATCCCTCTTAAGCAGTTTGTTAGCTTAAATTTCAGCATCTTAGATTGATCAAACCTGAGATTAACTTGATTTAGAAAACTGGCAAACCACTTGAGCTTTAAAACCCGGAATGACTCAAACTTTGTAACCGTTCACTTGCTTTGAAACCAGTAATTTTTGAGAACTCATTTTCGGAAGACTCCTCAAAACGAAAGCAAAACTGCCAAAGCGACTTTGCGCCAAACTTGCTGACCTCACACAATCCCAGTACTCAATTGAGGCAATAGCTCAAAAACTCGCATTGTTAAACAATGCTGATTTGCCGGAAAACCTAAACGAATTGCCAAAGGAAGAAAGAATAGACCGCAACCAATTGATTTTATTTGTTTTAAGCTAACGCCCTGCTAAGGGGTGAGCAATGCACTGCAAAAGCTACCGCATGCTGCCTTAATCACGAAACTCTCCGCATGCTAAAAATGCCACGCATTGCGAATCCCGCTTAAGCAGTTTGTTAGCTTAAATTTCAGCACCTTAGATTTACCAAAATTGAGATTAACCCGATTTGGGAAACCGGCAAACCGCTTGAGTTTTAAAACCCGAATTGACTCAAACTTTGTGCCCGTTCATTTGCTTTGAAAACCTGCAAATTTTGATAACACACTTTCGGGAAACTCAAAGCGAATGCCAAACTTCCAAAGCGACTTGGCACCAAATTGACTAACCTCGCGCAATCCCAAAATTCAATTGAGGCACGACTCAAAACTCGCGTTGACAAACAATGCTAATTTGCCGAGAAACCTGAACGAATGGCCAGAGGAAGAAAAAACAGGCTGCAAACAATTGATTTTTATTGTTTTAAGCTAACGCCCTGCTAAGGGGTGAGCAATGCACTACAAAAGCTACCGCACACCACCTTAATCACAAAACCCACCGCATGCTGAAAATGCCACGCATTGCGAATCCCTCTTAAGCAGTTTGTTAGCTTAAATTTCAGCACCTTAGATTTACCAAAGCTAAGATTAACCCGATTTGGGAAACCAACAAACCACTTAAGCTTTGAAACCCGAATTGGCTCAAACTTTGTGGCCTTTCATGCGATTTGAAAACCCGAAAATTTTGACAAATCACTTTCGGAAAACTCAAAGCGAAAACAAAACCTCCAAAGCGACTTTGCACCAAACTGGCGAACCTCGCGCAGTCCCAAAACTCAATTGAGGCAACTGTTCGAAACTCACGTTGACAAACAATGTGGATTTGCCGAGGAACCAGAGCGAATGGCCGAAGGAAGAAAAAAAAGCCACAAACAACTGATTTTTAATGTTTTAAGCTAACGCCCTGCTAAGGGGTGAGCAATGCACTACAAAAGCTACCGCACACCGACTTAATCACGAAACCCACCGCATGCTGAAAATGCCACGCATTGCGAATCCCGCTTAAGCAGTTTGTTAGCTTAAATTTCAGCACCTTAAGATTTATAAAAGCTTGAGATTAACCCGATTTGAAAACCCTAAAACTTTGAGAAATCACTTTCGGAAAACTCAAAGCGAAAGTAAAACTTCCAAAGCGACTTTGCGCCAAATTGACTAACCTCGCTAAATCCCAAAACTCAATTGAGGCAACGGCTCAAAACTTGAATTGGCAAACAATGCTGATTTGCCGAGAAACCAGAACGAATGGCCGAAGGAAGAAAGAAAAAACCACAACCAATTGATTTTATTTGTTTTAAGCTAACGCCCTGTTAAGTAGTGAGGCATGCACTACAAAGGCTTCTGCAACACTACGTAATCACTAAAACCAACGCAAACCAAAAATGCCACGCATGCCGAATCTACTTGAACAGTTTGTTAGCTGCGCTACCCACTTCTAGATTGTGTAATCAAAAACCACGATGTCTTCGAGCAACGGGCGAAACACTTGCTTAAGTGCGTCGTGCTCTGGATGTGGCAAATAGTTTTGACGGCCCGCTTCGTCGGCAAGCGTCATTAAAACCGAATGCGTGAAACCTTGATTTTTGCCTTCGGGGCTATCGTTTTCTCCCCACTCAACAGCAAGGACACCATCGACTTTTTCCGGCATCGCCGCAAACAAGCACTTTAACTTGTCAATTTCTAATGAGTCTGCGGATTGTTTAAATTTGATAAGCAATAAGTGTCGAATCATTTTGTCCTCGATAGCAGCTAACGCCCTGCTAAGGGGTGAGCAATGCACTGCCAGAGCTACCGCACACCGCCTGAATCACGAAACCCACCGCATGCCAAAAATGCCACGCATTGCGAATCCCGCTTAAGCAGTTTGTTAGCTTAAATTTCAGCACCTTAGGTTTACCAAAATTGAGATTAACCCGATTTGGGAAACCGACAAACCGCTTGAGTTTTAAAACCCGAAATGACTCAAACTTTGTGGCCGTTCATTTGCTTTGAAACCAGTAAATTTTGAGAACTCATTTTCGGAGAACTCAAAGCGAAAGCAAAACTTCCAAAGCGACTTTGCGCCAAACTGGCTAACTTCGTGTAGCCACGAAACTCAATTGAGGCAACTGCTCAAAGCTTGCGTTGGCAAACAATGCCGATTTGCCGAAAAACCTGAACGAATTACCAAGGGAAGAAAGAAAAAAACACAAACAACTGATTTTTAATGTTTTAAGCTAACGCCCTGCTAAGGGGTGAGCAATGCACTACAAAAGCTACCGCACACCGCCTTAACCACAAAACCCGCCGCATGCTAAAAATGCCACGCATTGCGAATCCCGCTTAAGCAGTTTGTTAGCTTAAATTTCAACGCCTTAGATTTACTAAGCCCGAGATTAACCTGATTTGGAAAACCGACAAACTACCTGAGCTTTAAAACCCGCATTGACTCAAACTTTGTGACCGTTCATTTGCTTTGAAACCAGTAAATTTTGAGAATTCATTTTCGGAGAACTCAAAGCGAACACAAAACTTCCAAAGCGACTTTGCGCCAAACTGGCTAACCTCGTGTAGCCCCAAAACCCAATTGAGACAACAACTCAAAATTCACGTTGGCAAACAATGCTGATTTGCCGAAATAACCTGAACGAACTGCCAAGGGAAGAAAAACAGGCTGCAAACAATTGATTTTCATTGTTTTAAGCTAACGCCCTGTTAAGTAGTGAGGCATGCACTACAAAAGCTTCCGCAACACTACGTCATCACTAAAACCAACGCAAACCAAAAATGCCACGCATGCCGAATCTGCTTGAACAGTTTGTTATGCCCGTTCCTTTTGTTTGCTACGATTTTGAATCCTGTTTGCTTTGGAAAAAGCTCAAATTTTTGGGTATATAAAACTGACAAGCCTGCCTATCTGCTGTAGTTGGCTGTTCCCAAGCTCCGCATAAATCCTTGTCATTCTCTTTTGTTCGAGTGAATTGCTTACATTTACCACAACGTTCCATTGAAGCCAGTTCCAAGTTATTTCAATTTAAACTCGACAATAGCGTTGTTAGAAACCTTGCAATTTGATTAAGCCCAAATTTAACGAAAATTGTTAATTATTGAGTAAATTACGACAAGGGCATAACGCCCGGTTAAGGGGCAACCAACGCCACTACCAAGCTTCCGCATAACGCTGTAACCATAAAAACCAACGCATAGTAAAAATGCCACGCGTTGGTTGTCCCTCTTGAACCGTTTGTTATGTTTTATTACAACCATCTGATTTTGCTGAAAATATTCTTAGGATCATCAACTGATTTAAGACATTATTGCCTTACTTCTAAAAAGTGTTTTTTTGCAAGATAAGCAAATATGTTTATAACGAAGATCTGCATGAGTTGTTAATGGTTGAAAAATCACTTTGTCTGAACCACAACTAAAGCATTTAGCACTTTCTGGATCTGCCGTTTTACATTCAGGATGTTTTATCAAATAGTTCTCAAGTGTCGGCAATTTGTGCCAATCATCATCTTGTGGCTTCGAATATAATACGAAATAGTAGAATGTTGCAGCAGCGCCTAAAACTAAAACCAACCAAATGAAATCCATCTCTTTTCCTCAAGTTATCCCGAAAACATAACGCCCTGCTAAGGGGTGAGCAATGCACTACCAAAGCTACCGCACGCCGCCTTAATCACAAAACTCACCGCATGCTAAAAATGCCACGCATTGCGAATCCCGCTTAAGCAGTTTGTTAGCTTAAATTTCAGCACCTTAAGATTTATCAAAGCTGAGATTACCCGATTTGGGAAACCAACAAACCACTTGAGCTTTAAAACCCGGAATGACTCAAGCTTTGTAACCGTTCACTTGCTTTGAAACCAGTAAATTTTGAGAACTCATTTTCGGAAAACTCCTAAAAGCGAAAGCAAAACTGCCAAAGCGACTTTGCGCCAAACATACTAACCTCGCGCATTCCCAAAACTCAATTGAGGCAACTGCTCAAGACTTGCGTTGGCAAACAATGCTGATTTGCCGAGAAACCGGAACGGGCTGCCAAGGGAAGAAAAGACAGGCTGCAATCAATTGATTTTAATTGTTTTAAGCTAACGCCCTGCTAAGGGGTGAGCAATGCACTGCAAGAGCTACCGCACACCACCTGAATCACAAAACCCGCCGCATGCTGAAAATGCCACGCATTGCGAATCCCTCTTAAGCAGTTTGTTAGCTTAAATTTCAGTACCTTAGATTTACCAAACCTGAGATTAAACCGATTTGGAAAACCAACAAACCGCTTGAGTTTGAAAACCCAATTTGGCTCAAACTTTGTGGCCTTTCATGCGATTTGAAAACCCGAAAATTTTGATAGATCACTTTCGGGAAACTCAAAGCGAAAGCAAAACTTCCAAAACAACTTTGCGGCAAACTGGCTAACCTCGTGCAGTCCCAAAACTCAATTGAGGCAACTGATCGAAACTCACGTTGACAAACAATGCTGATTTGCCGACAAACCAGAACGAATGGCCAAAGGAAGAAAGAAAAGACCACAACCAATTGATTTTATTTATTTTAAGCTAACGCCCTGCTAAGGGGTGAGCAATGCACTGCAAGAGCCACTGCACACCGCCTTAATCACAAAACTCACCGCATGCTGAAAATGCCACGCATTGCGAATCCCGCTTAAGCAGTTTGTTAGCTTAAATTTCAGCACCTTAGATTTACCAAGCCTGAGATTAAACCGATTTGGAAAATCAACAAACCACTTAAGCTTTGAAACCCGAATTGGCTCAAACTTTGTGGCCTTTCATGCGATTTGAAAACCCGAAAATTTTGATAAATCACTTTCGGAAAATTCAAAGCTAAAACAAAACCTCCAAAGCGACTTTGCACCAAACTGGCGAACCTCGCGCAGTCCCAAAACTCAATTGAGGCAACTGTTCGAAACTCATGTTGACAAACAATGTGGATTTGCCGTGGAACCAGAGCGAATGGCCGAAGGAAGAAAGAAAAACCACAAACAACTGATTTTTAATGTTTTAAGCTAACGCCCTGCTAAGGGGTGAGCAATGCACTACAAAAGCTACCGCACACGGCTTTAATCACAAAACCCACCGCATGCTGAAAATGCCACGCATTGTGAATCCCTCTTAAGCAGTTTGTTAGCTTAAATTTCAACACTTTAGATTTACCAAAATTGAGATTAACCCGATTTGGGAAACCGGCAAACCGCTTGAGTTTTAAAACCCGAATTGACTCAAACTTTGTGGTCTTTCATGCGATTTGAAAACCCGAAATTTTTGAAAACTCACTTTCGAAAAACTCAAAGCGAACACAAAACTTCCAAAGCGACTTTGCAGCAAACTGGCTAACCTCGCGCAATCTCAAAGCTCAATTGAGGCAACTGCTTAAAACTCGAATTGGGCAAACAATACAGATTTACCGAAAAACCTGAACGAATGGCCAAAGGAAGAAAAAACAGACCACAACCAATTGATTTGATTTGTTTTAAGCTAACGCTGCGTTAAGGGGTGAATGCCGCACAAACCAACCTTCAGCAGACCACTTTCACCACCAAAAATCACCGCATACCAAAAATGCCACGCGGCATGAATCCCTCTTTAACGCCTTGTTATGTGCCTGGTTTCAAGTACACGCCTTCCTGACGGAGTTGAGTTCGTAAATCTAACATTTGTATATTTGTAACTATCACGGAAAACAGATTTCCAATAGCTATAGCAAACATTAAGCCTGCTGCATATCCATTCCATAACCCGAGATTAGCTTGAATGAGTGTGTTGAATGCCAGACAAAAGAAGATGATACTGGATATGAACATTCTCAACTCACCACAACTAAATTTGTAGGTGTTGTTCGCATAATCATACCTAATTTTTACCTTTGAACTCAGACCGCCAAGTTTTACATACATCGTGCTTTCACCGCTTTCATAAGCAATGTCATTGAGATCCAGTATTTTTTCTATGCGTTCCAACATGATTTTATATCCTTGAAAATTGATTACCTTGAGACTATTACTAAAGACAACCAATTTCATAAGATATTTGGAATTTCACAGCCTAAGTCACGTATACAGGATTAGGCACATAACGCCCTGCTAAGGGGTGAGCAATGCACTGCCAAAGCGGCCGCACGCCGCCTTAATCACAAAACCCAACGCATGCTGAAAATGCCACGCATTGCGAATCCCTCTTAAGCAGTTTGTTAGCTTAAATTTCAACGCCTTAGATTTACCAAACCTGAGACTAACCCGATTTAGGAAACCGGCAAACTACCTGAGCTTTAAAACCCGAAATGACTCAAACTTTGTGGCCGTTCATTTGCTTTACAAAACCAGTAAATTTTGAGAACTCATTTTCGGAAAACTCAAAGCGAAAGCAAAACTTCCAAAGCGACTTTGCGCCAAACTGACTGACCTCGTGCAACCTAAAAACTCAATTGAGGCAACAGCTCAAAACTCACGTTCATATACAATGCTGATTTGCCGAAAAACCTGAACGAATTGCTAAAGGAAGAAAGAAAAAGCCACAACCAATTGATTTTCATTGTTTTAAGCTAACGCCCTGCTAAGGGGTGAGCAATGCACTGCTAAAGCTACCGCACACCGCCTTAATCACAAAACCCACCGCATGCTGAAAATGCCACGCATTGCGAATCCCTCTTAAGCAGTTTGTTAGCTTAAATTTCAGCACCTTAGATTTACTAAGCCCGAGATTAACCTGATTTGGGAAACTGGCAAACTGCCTGAGTTTTGAAACCCGAATTGGTTCAAACTTTGTAACTGTTCATCTGCTTTGAAAAACAATAAATTTTGATAACACACGAAACGAAAGCGACATTTCCAAAGCGACTTTGCGCCAAGCTGGCTAACCTCGCGCAGCCCCAAAATTTAATTGAGGCAACTGCTCAAAAATCACGTTGGCAAACAATGCCGATTTGCCGAGAAATCTGAACGAACTACCAAGGGAAGAAAAAACAGGCTACAACCAATTGATTTTCATTGTTTTAAGCTAACGCCGCATTAAGGGGCAAGCAACGCGAACAACTGCGCTCAAACTAGCCAGCCTTAACCTCAAATGCGTATCCAAACCAAAAATGCCACGCGTTGATTGTCCCTCTTAAATGCTTTGTTATGTAACTTTACTAACCATTTCAAAGCATTACCAAAAACAGCATCGCCAAACACGATTTAACTTACACGAAAAATCAGCATTGACCCAGTAGAAAAAACTCTGGCAACAACAAAAGCCTCTTGGTTCTGCGGATCATGACTATAGACAAGCTGAACGCAAACTCGTTTTACCATTAAAGCCCAGAGTACAGACTCGAAGAACAAGAAGACTAAACCTAAACCAATATGAATAAAACTGGATTTACAACTTTAAAAATAACCCATTAAAACAATCAGTTAAAATAATAAAACATGCAAAGCAGAAGCTAAACTCAAAGTGAAGAAATCATAAAAATACTTTAATTTTCAATGCATTGTGGGCTTTTTCTCTACGGTTACATAACGCCCTGCTAAGGGGTGAGCAATGCACTACAAAAGTTACAGCACACCAACCTAATCACAAAACCCACCGCATGCTAAAAATGCCACGCATTGCGAATCCCTCTTAAGCAGTTTGTTAGCTTAAATTTCAGCACCTTAGATTAACCAAACCTGAGATTAACCCGATTTGGAAAACTGGCAAACCACCTGAGTTTTAAAACCCGAATAGGCTCAAACTTTGTGGCCTTTAATGCGCATTGAAAACCAGTAAATTTTGAGAACTCATTTTCGGAAAACTCCTCAAAGCGAAAGCAAAACTTCCAAAGCGACTTTGCACCAAATTGGCTAACCTCGATTAGGCCCAAAACTGAATTGAGGCAACTGCTCAAAACTCGCGTTGGCAAACAATGCTGATTTGCCGAGAAACCTGAACGAATGGCCAGAGGAAGAAAAAACAGGCTACAACCAATTGATTTTTATTGTTTTAAGCTAACGCCGCGTTAAGGGGCGCAGGCACGCAATACAAAAGTGACCGCATAACACCTTAACCACTAAACCCAACGCAAATTGAAAATGCCACGCGTGCCAAGTCCCTCTTAAACGCTTTGTTATGCCGTTACTTTTTGTTTTAAGTGAACCTCTACCGCTTTTGAACCATCGGAAAGTATGAAAAAGTCTGAATCAAAACGTTGAACCACATTAAAGCCTAGTGCCTTAAAAACAGCGACATTACCTGTTTGCTCAACACACCAAACCGAGACTGAGTTAATACGCTTAAACTGTGTAACAACGAAATCAACGAGCTTTCTGGCTACACCTTTTTGGCGAAAACTTGGTGTAACTGCTAACGAGCTAAGCTGTAATTCTGAGCCAACCTGTTTAGCTTTAACTACTCCAACTAAAACCTGATCAACATGGAAACCAAAACAACTCCACTCACTTTTAGCACTGTTTTTATTGCTAACTGCGAGCTCGGTTGGCCTGTAAACTTGACGAAGTTCGTCGAAGCAACGCTCTGACAGTTCAACCACTAATTTTTCATTTACATCAAGCTGCTTGATCATCAATTTCACCTTAGGCATAACGCCCTGCTAAGGGGTGAGCAATGCACTACAAAAGCTACCGCACACCGACTTAATCACGAAACCCACCGCATGCTGAAAATGCCACGCATTGCGAATCCCGCTTAAGCAGTTTGTTAGCTTAAATTTCAGCACCTTAAGATTTATAAAAGCTTGAGATTAACCCGATTTGGAAAACCAACAAACCACTTAAGCTTTGAAACCCGAATTGGCTCAAACTTTGTGGCCTTTCATGCGATTTGAAAACCCGAAAATTTTGAAAATTCATTTTCGGTGAACTCAAAGCGAAAGCCAAACTTCCAAAGCGACTTTGCGGCAAAATGGCTAACCTCGCGCAATCCCAAAGCTCGATTGAGGCAACTGCTCAAAACTCGCGTTGACAAACAATGCTAATTTGCCGAAAAACCAGAACGAATGGCCAAGGGAAGAGAGAAAAGACCACAACCAATTGATTTTTATTGTTTTAAGCTAACGCCCTGCTAAGGGGTGAGCAATGCACTACGAAAGCTACCGCACACAACTTTAATCACAAAACTCACCGCATGCTGAAAATGCCACGCATTGTGAATCCCGCTTAAGCAGTTTGTTAGCTTAAATTTCAGCACCTTAGATTGATCAAACCTGAGATTAACTTGATTTAGAAAACTGGCAAACCACTTGAGCTTTAAAACTCGGAATGACTCAAACTTTGTAACCGTTCACTTGCTTTTAAACCAGTAAATTTTGATAAATCACTTTCGGAAAACTCAAAGCGAAAGCAAAACTTCCAAAGCGACTTTGCGGCAAACTTGCTAACCTCGTGCAGTCCCAAAACTCAATTGAGGCAACTACTCAAAACTCGCATTGATAAGCAATGCTGATTTGCCGAAAAACCTGAACGAATGGCCAAGGAAGAAAGAAAAGACCACAACCAATTGATTTTTAATGTTTTAAGCTAACGCCCTGCTAAGGGGTGAGCAATGCGCTACGAATGCTACCGCACACCGCCTTAATCACAAAACCCACCGCATGCTGAAAATGCCACGCATTGCGAATCCCTCTTAAGCAGTTTGTTAGCTTAAATTTCAGCACCTTAGATTTACCAAAGCTAAGATTAACCCGATTTGGGAAACCAACAAACCGCTTGAGTTTTAAAACCCGAAATGACGCAAACTTTGTGGCCTTTCATGTGATTTGAAAACCAATAATTTTTGACAACACATGTTCGCCAAACTCAAAGCGAAAGCAAAACTTCCAAAGCGACTTTGCGCCAAGCTTGCTAACCTCGCGCAATCCTAAAACTCCATTGAGGCAACTGCTCAAAACTTGCGCCGGCAAACAATGCTGATTTGCCGAGAAACCTGAGCGAATGGCCAAGGGAAGAAAGAAAAAACCACAACCAATTGATTTTATGTGTTTTAAGCTAACGCCCTGCTAAGGGGTGAGCAATGCACTGCAAAAGCTACCGCACGCCGCCTTAATCACAAAACTCACCGCATGCTGTAAATGCCACGCATTGCGAATCCCTCTTAAGCAGTTTGTTAGGCTAATTTTACGATCGATGCTCTCCAATAAGTGATAAGCACAATCAGTAACGTCCATGGCATCGCGTACCACCAAAAGTAAGACGCATCACTATCTGCCAGATAAAAATAGATAACTAAGAAAACACTTAAAAGCAACGATATTGTATAAGCGAACCATAAAACCACACACACATCATTACTGAACTGAGACATTGTCACTCCACGTTCAGCACAAGCAGCAAAAACTAAACCAAAACCAATTGCTCCACCAACAGTAATATGAACAAATGAAAGCGGAATTAAAATCCAAAGTGACATCATTCTCTCCCTGATTAGCCTAACGCCCTGCTAAGGGGTGAGCAATGCACTACCAAAGCGACCGCACACCGACTTAATCACAAAACCCACCGCATGCTGAAAATGCCACGCATTGCGAATCCCTCTTAAGCAGTTTGTTAGCTTAAATTTCAGCACCTTAGATTTACCAAAGTTGAGATTAACCTTATTTGGGTTCCTAACAAACCACCTGAGTTTTAAAACCCGAATAGACTCAAACTTTGTGGCCTTTCATGCTATTTGGAAACCCGAAAATTTTAATAAATCACTTTCGGAAAATTCAAAACTTCCAAAGCGGCTTTGCACCAAATTGGCTAACCTCGCGCAATCCGAAAACTCAATTGAGGCAACAGCTCAAAACTCGCGTTATCAAACAATACTGATTTGCCGAAAAACCTGAACGAATGGTCAAGGGCAGAAAGAAAAGACCACAACCAGTTGATTTTGTTTGTTTTAAGCTAACGCCCTGCTAAGGGGTGAGCAATGCACTACGAAAGCTACCGCAAACCGCCTTAATCTCAAAACTCACCGCATGCTGAAAATGCCACGCATTGCGAATCCCTCTTAAGCAGCTTGTTAGCTTAAATTTCAGCACCTTAGATTAACCAAACCTGAGATTAAACCGATTTGGAAAACTGGCAAACTAACTGAGTTTTAAAACCCGAATTGATTCAAACTTTGTGACTGTTCATTTACTTTGAAAACCAATCAATTTTGATAACACATGTTTGCAAAACTTAAAGCGAAAGCGACATTTCCAAAGCGACTTTGCGCCAAACTTGCTAACCTCGTGCAATCCCAAAACTCAATTGAGGCAACTGCTCAAAACTCGCGTTGGCAAACAATGCTGATTTGCCGAGAAACCGGAACGAGCTGCCAAGGGAAGAAAAAACAGGCTGTAATCAATTGATTTTCATTGTTTTAAGCTAACGCCCTGCTAAGGGGTGAGCAATACACTGCCAAAGCCACCGCACACCGCCTTAATCACAAAACTCACCGCATGCTGAAAATGCCACGCATTGCGAATCCCTCTTAAGCAGTTTGTTAGCTTAAATTTCAGCACCTTAGATTTGCTAAAGTTGAGATTAACCTGATTTGGGAAACCAACAAAACGCTTGAGTTTGAAAACCCGAATTGACTCAAACTTTGTGGCATTTCATGCGATTTGAAAACCCGAAAATTTTTATAAATCAATTTCGGAAAACTCATAGCGAAAGCAAAACTTTCAAAGCGACTTTGCGCCGAACTTACTCACCTCGAGCAATCCCAAAATTCAATTGAGGCAACAACTCGAAAATCGCGTTGGCAAACAATACTGATTTGCCGATAAACCTGAACGAATTGCCAGAGGAAGAAAGAAAAAGCCACAAACAACTGATTTTTAATATTTTAAGCTAACGCCCTGCTAAGGGGTGAGCAATGCACTGCAAAATCTACCGCACACCGCCTTAATCACAAAACTCACCGCATGCTGAAAATGCCACGCATTGCGAATCCCTCTTAAGCAGTTTGTTAGCTTAAATTTCAGCACCTTAGATTTACTAAGCCCGAGATTAACCTGATTTGTAAAACCAGCAAACCGCTTGAGTTTTAAAACCCGAATTGATTCAAACTTTGTGACATTTTGTGCTCTTTGAAAATCAGTAAATTTTGACAACACATTTTCGAAAAACTCAACGCGAAAGCAAAACTGCCAAAGCGAGTTTGCGCCAAACTTGCTAAACTCGCGCAACCCCAAAACTCAATTGAGGCAACCGCTCAGAACTCGAATTAGCAAACAACGCTGATTTGCCGAAATAACCTGAACGAACTACCAAGGGAAGAAAAAACAGGCTGCAACCAATTGGTTTTTATTGTTTTAAGCTAACGCCCGGTTAAGGGGCAGCCAACGCCACAACCAAGCTTCCGCATAACACCGTAACCACAAAAAACAACGCATAATAAAAATGCCACGCGTTGGCTGTCCCTCTTGAACCGTTTGTTATGTTTAAGCTTCAATGACTTACGTTTTACCAAAACCAAGATTAACTCAGCTTTGATTCACAAACAAAAGCCAAGACCTAAAAAACGGAAACGACTCATAGATTTGAAAAACAGACTTTGTATTTCGGCAATTCAAGCCCCAAAACCTGTGTTCAAAATACTGATTGCGCCAGCCGCCCTAACCTCGCGCTTACTCGAAAATTGAATGAGGCAATTCTCTGAATTTCCAGCGCCAAAGAATAAGTGTCCAGAAAACAGCGCCCGCTGAAGTCAACTTGCCGACAAACACAAAACCAATCATCCGAGGGAACAAAGAAAAGATACAACCAACTGATTTTGCGTGATTAAACATAACGCCCTGCTAAGGGGTGAGCAATGCGCTACGAATGCTACCGCACACCGCCTTAATCACAAAACCCACCGCATACTGAAAATGCCACGCATTGCGAATCCCTCTTAAGCAGTTTGTTAGCTTAAATTTCAACGTCTTAGATTTACCAAACCTGAGATTAACCTGATTTAGGAAACTGGCAAACCACTTAAGTTTGAAAACCCGAAATTTTTGATAAATCATTTTCGGAAAACTCAGAGCGAACGCAAAACTTCCAAAGCGACTTTGCGCCAAACTGGCTAACCTCGTGTAGCCCCAAAACCCAATTGAGACAACAACTCAAAATTCACGTTGGCAAACAATGCTGATTTGCCGAAATAACCTGAACGAACTGCCAAGGGAAGAAAAACAGGCTGCAAACAATTGATTTTCATTATTTTAAGCTAACGCCCTGCTAAGGGGTGAGCAATGCACTACGAAAGCTACCGCACACCGCCTTAATCACGAAAACCCAATGCATGCTGAAAATGCCACGCATTGCGAATCCCTCTTAAGCAGTTTGTTAGCTTAAATTTCAGCACCTTAGATTAACCAAACCTGAGATTAAACCGATTTGGAAAACTGGCAAACTAACTGAGTTTTAAAACCCGAATTAATTCAAACTTTGTGACTGTTCATTTGCTTTGAAAACCAATCAATTTTGATAACACATGTTTGCAAAACTCAAAGCGAAAGCAAAACTGCCAAAGCGACTTTGAGCCAAGCTTGCTAACCTCGCGCAATCCCAAAACTCCATTGAGGCAACTGCTCAAAACTTGCGTTGGCAAACAATGCTGATTTGCCGAGAAACCTGAACGAATGGCCAAAGGAAGAAAGAAAAAGCCACAACCAATTGATTTTATTTGTTTTAAGCTAACGCTCTGCTAAGGGGTGAACAACGCAATACCGATGCCGCCGCATGCCCCTTAATCACTAAAATCAACGCATAGTAAAAATGCCACGCGTTGTGAATCCCTCTTAAGCAGCTTGTTAGTACGCTGCCCGCAAAGCCTTTGGCACACGCCAAGATACTGAAATATAGCACGAAACTTGTGGTTAAAAACACAGAAGCCTAACGGGCAACTGACAATCTAAAAACCGACCTCAAGATGAAAGTTGGCTAGAAGAAAAACGTGCCAAACTTCCCTTTTTCACCGTTTTCAAATTAGCAAAGGATTCGGCCTTCAGACTTTGACAACAACGCCAAAGAAACGCCGTTTTTGCCAAACATCTCCCAACACCAAAGAAGCCACACCAAAGAAATAACCCAAAAATTAGAAACCGTAAAAGGTGAAATCAAAGCGAAAACTTCGCATCTAGTGCCACCGGAGCGAACGTGAAAGGCACATTTGATCAGGTGTATAGTTAGGAAAAGAAACCAATAAACACAGAAACTTTTAACCTTTGATGCCAACCCAGTACTAACGCCGCATTAAGGGGCAAGCAACGCAAACAACTGAACTTAAACTAGCCAGCCGTCACCTCAAATACCCAACCAAACCAAAAATGCCACGCGTTGATTGTCCCTCTTAAATGCTTTGTTAAATTTATACATCTCCCGAATTATTGCTTACCACTTGTTCCTGTTCATTTTTTATGCGTCTCGCTGCAATTATAGGAAAATTTTGTGTTAGCACGCCAAGAGCACAAACTAGAAAAAACAAAGCTAGTAACACCATTTTTAAGACAATTAAAAAGTCAACTTCATTTGCAGCTATTAGAAACACGAGAACAATTGCTGAAACAATAGCAAAAAGAGCAGCTACAAATTTATTGTAATACTCACCTATTTTCTCAAAAAGCGTCTGCTCTCTAAGAATCACTTTTCCTTCACTATTGAGTTCTATATACACAAAAGCCCGCCTAATCGTAGTCCATGATATTTTTGTAGCTAGTTGAGAATGAAGCTTGATTAAAGCCATTCTCATGGGCTTTTCCGCATAAATACCATTTGTAGCAATCTTGAAATAGTAAGTATCTCTTTGTTCCTTAGCTACTTGTAGCGCATCACTATCTGCATTAGCTGGGTCTGAGATATAGTTCTCAAGAAGGCAAAGCTTACGATTCCGGTGTTTTTCAAGATAGTTGCCATCATTTGCTTGCTTATTAAGCAGCTTCTCTTTCTGGATTTAGGTGGACTTCACCAACTGGTTCACAGTTCCTGATATCACCAGGCCAGCGCTCAGGTTTTCGCTGTTTTGCTGCGAGCAATACCTCAGCTCGGCGCTTCAAGATCTCTTCATCTTTTCCATTATGACGCTCTGAAGGCGTGACATAATTTAGCTTACTGTGTTTGTGCTCGGTGTTGTACCAGCGCACGAAGGCTTCAACCCAACGTCGACTGCTGTCGAGACTTTCAAAGCCCTTTGTCGGCCAGTTTGGCATGTACTTTACCGTGCGGAACAACGATTCTACATACGGATTATCATCACTGACTCTTGGACGGCTATACGATGAGGTAATGCCTAACTCATCCATCTTCGCTTTGAACGTCAGCGACTTCATAGGCGCACCGTTATCTGAGTGAAGAACCAGCGGTTGACTGAAGCACTGCTCTCGCATCAACGTCCGCTGCAGGAGTTGTGAGGCTAACTCGCCGCACTCACGTTCATACACCTCATAACCCACGATTTTTCGGCTGTAGATGTCCTCAATGACGTACAGATAATAGTGCTGGCCTCGAACCTTTGAAGGCAAGTAAGTGATATCCCATGTGTAGACTTGATTCGAGCCTGTCGCCGTATAACTCGTTGGCTTCGCTTGTGTTTGTCTACTCCTCTGACGGCCTCGATGATGAAGTTGCCCTTGTGCACTCAGTACCCGATAATAGCTCGACTCTGAGGCGATATACTCACCTTTATCAAGCAGTGTCGGTACGATTTGAGTTGGAGGTAAGCTCGCGAACTCTGGGCGGTTACACACCTCGATAATGGCATCACGCTCTTGCTGAGAGAGCTTGTTAGCTGGCTCAGGTCTGGCACAGGTCGGTCTTTTATCCGCTTGAACCTCTCCTTGCCGATACCATCGACGATACGTTCTCAGGTCAATTTGAACCTCATAACAAGCTCGCTCTAAGCGGCAACCACTTTGCTTGGCATCGTGGATAAGAGCAATCAGGTGCTGCCTTTCATCGGTTGAGGTTAGTCGTCCTCTGGCTCTTCCCCGTAAAAGGCTATGAGCTTTTTTCGTAGAACCAACAGGGCAGCCGTTTCAGCGAGCGCCTTTTCTTTGTGGCGTAACTCCTTCCTAAGCTCTTTGATTTCAAGCTTATCCGCTTTGGCCTGCTTCTTTGCTTGTGCTTCCCGCTCTTTACTCGACATGAAGCCTTGCATACATTCGCTGCGCCAGCGTTGGACTTGCTCTGGAAACAGACCTTTTTCACGACAATATTGGCTGAGTTCATTCTCGGTCATCGAGTAAGTCTCGGCGACGATGGCGAGTTTAGTTTGAGCAGACCACTGCTCTGATGAAGTGTTGCTGTTTGGCACTGCGGCTCCTGAACGTCTGAGTTGCTGTCGCCAATGATACAGGGTTGCAGTGCTAATGCCTTCCTCTTTTGAAAGTTCGCTCACTGACATTGAGTATGGAGGCAGCAGCTTCTTCAATATGGCTTCTTTTCTTTCTGTTGGAATACGAGACACAATTCACTCTTACCGCCCTAGACTGGTTAAATTTTAACAGTGACAACTATCCTGCCAGAGGGGGATTCGTTCAGGTTTTCGGCAAATCAGCATTGTTTGCCAACGCAAGTCTTGAGAAGTTGCCTCAATTGAGTTTTGGGCTTGCGTGAGGTTAGCCAGTTTGGTGCAAAGTCGCGTTGGAAGTTTTGCTTTCGCTTTGAGTTTTCCGAAAGTGATTTATCAAAATTTTCGGGTTTTCAAATCGCATGAAAGGCCACAAAGTTTGAATCAATTTGGGTTTTAAAACTTAAGTGGTTTGCCGGTTTCCTAAATCGGATTAATCTCAGGTTTAGTAAATCTTAAGGTGCTGAAATTTAAGCTAACAAACTGCTTAAGAGGGATTCGCAATGCGTGGCATTTTCAGCATGCGGCGGGTTTTGTGATTCAGGTGGTGTGCGGTAGCTCTTGCAGTGCATTGCTCACCCCTTAGCAGGGCGTTATGCGACAAGGCAAAATTTTAGGTTTCTTCTAATTTAATCTCTTTGGCAATTCGTTTTTGGGTTTCGGCAAATCAGTATTTTCGGCTCAAATTCTTGAATCACTCAGACCGTAAAACATGCCAAAGTTCGTTAAGTTGCCTCATTAAAAATCGGATTTTGTCGCTGAAAAATTTCAGGCGTAAAGTGTGGAAAGGGCAAGTTTACTGAAAGTCGGTAATTGCTGAAATTTCGGTTCGTTGAGTTTCTCGCAAGCAAAAGCTAATTCTTCGCTTTAAATCAGCGTTCCGTACTTGTGACGACCTTTTTACGAAATGTTGAATTCGCTGGTTCTTGAATCACAAAAAGTTATCTGCGCGTTTGTAGCTTGCCGTGTTTAAGGTAATGTTTTCGTTAGCCAATTTGGCACTTGCGTACAAATCGCATAACAAACAATTTAAGCAGATTCGCAACGCGTGGCAGTTTTGGTTTGCAGTGAGTTTTGTGTTTATGACGCAATGCGGTAGCTTTTGTATCGCGTTGCTCACTACTTAATTGGGCGTTATATTTTTCATCAAGTTTGGAGTATGAATTGAAAGTTAGTAATCCTTTAACAATTGTGGCGATTTTTGCTGGTGTAGCAGAAGCGTTTGCAACTGGTGCTTTGGTTCTACTGCCATTAGAGATTCAACAAAATTTTGTTTATTTCGTGATGTTTTTCCCGTTACTCATAGTAGTGACATTTTTTGGTATTTTAGTTAAAAAGCCTCAGGTTCTATATGCTCCCAGTGACTATTCTGATGAAAAAAACTTCATCGTTGCCAATGGTATTGAGAAAGTGTTAAGTGCTAAAACCGAAGAGGTAGTTGAATCCATTAAGCGGGACGCTCCAGAACTAAACTCGTCTACAATCGAATCGTTAAGGCATAGTTTGAAAAATAGCTTTAAAACTGCTGCGGAAGACAGTTTTGAACAACTTATTTTGGATTACCTAAAAGAGCACCCTAACAATGCTTACACTGCGACTGGTATTGGTCATATATTATCAATTAGTTTTAGGGTAGTGGCTGATACCCTGCTTAAGCTAGAAAGTCAGGGGTTGGTAGTCAGGGGTGTTGAAAAGGATACAAACATCACTTTGTGGCAAATAAAAATATAACAAACTGTTCAAGAGTGATTCAGCACGCGTGGCATTTTTGGTATGCGTTGATTTCGGTGTTGAAGTGCCATGCGGAAGCTTGGTCATTGCGTGCTTCACACCTTAACAGGGCGTTATGTTGCCATGCAGTTCTCAGCAAATCTGGAGGCGAGGATGTATAAGGAAATTATTGATTTCTGGTTCAATGAGTTGGAACCAAAACAATGGTGGCAAAAAGATGCTGTATTCGATTCAACGATAAAGACTCGTTTCGGTGAGTTGCACAGACAAGCGCGGCATGGAGAGCTGTTCAAATGGCGTGAGACTGCGCTTGGTTCTCTAGCAGAGATAATTATCTTAGATCAGTTCTCTCGCAATATTTACCGAGATGAAGTCGACTCTTTCGCATGTGATTCCATGGCTCTCGCGTTAGCTCAGTTTGCGATTTCAAAAGGTCTAGATGTTGAATTATCGATTAATGAGAGAGCATTCATGTACATGCCATTTATGCATAGTGAATCAAAGCTAATTCATACTCAGGCGGTAAAACTCTTTGAAGCGCTTGGTGTTGAAAGTAACCTAGTACCCTTTCCATTTAGTTTTGAATGGTTAGTTCATCATAAGCCCGGTGAAGTTTGTTCCGGGCTTTGTCTACATCAAACAACCATTCAATGGATGCTTTCTCTGTATTGCGCATAGTCTCCCAAGCTTTAAGTTCCCGATGTAATTCCTCCCAACTCCCGATACGTCGATTAAGGCATTGCTGATTCATAACGCCGATCTCAATCTCCACCATGTTGAGCCAACTGGCATGAGGAGGGGTATAGTGGAAAGTGATTTTCCTTAATATTCGACGAGCCTCTCCCGCAGGGAACGTGTGATAAAGTGCGCCAGCCTTGTGAGTGGTAAAATTGTCTAATACAACATGAATTTGCTCTGCATCCGGGTAATGTTCATCAACTAACTCTTTCATGCACCAAGCAAAGTCTTCGAACTTTTTGGTTTTTGTTGCTTTCGCATGTCGCCAACCATTATGTCGGTCATACATCAGGAAGATATTCGCTACCGCTTCCCTGCGATATTCATAATCGATGCGTTCTGGTTGTCCAGGTTTAGCTGAAATAGGCTCTCTTGTATGGGAAATCATCTGCTTCATGGCCTCATCGAAGTTAATGACCGGCTCTTTGGGGTTGGCAGGTTGAGCATACAACTCCAAAACTTCTTCCATCTGTGCAATGAAGTCCGCATTGAGTTGACCAATGCACCACATTTTCTTCTGCCATGGTTTGAGTTGATTTTCCTTAAGTCGTGAGCGGATTGTTTCCAGAGAAATACTTTCTAAGTCCGTCAAAGCAATCAGCCTGTCTGCAATTAAAGAAAGCGTCCAGCGAGCGACCCCTTCAGGTGGCTTGGTACAGGCGATAGTGATAAGCGTGGCTTCCTCGCTTGAGCTTAATGCCTTCGGCTGCCCACGACGTTTTCCTTCTTCCAGGGCAGATTGCAGGCCTTCTTCAACAAAACCGCGTTTGGTTCTATAGACCGTTGAAGTACTGGTGTTTAAGAGCTGACATATTTCAGCGTCTGTATGTTGCCTGTGATTTGCCAGTAAAAGGATTTGGGCACGTTTTAGCTTTCTGGCGTTGTGCTTACCTTTACTGGTGAGTTCGTTAAGTTCAGCAATTTCTTCACAAGTCAGTTCAACACGGTAGGAAATATTCATGGCATGATAGGCTTCATTCTTAAAACCAATAATTGATCATACTCCGGTAAAAATGTCGATCTAAGATGGGAAAATGTCTGGAAAATACACCAAAAAACAAGGGCAGTATCTGGCCTATATTTACTACTACACCAAAGTGAATGGACGAGCGCCAGCTCATGCAGATCTACAAGATTACTTTGAGGTATCACCACCAAGTGTTCATCAGATGTTATTGAAGCTTGAAGAGCGTGGATTGATAACGAAAGAAGCTGGTGTCAGCCGAAGTATCAAGGTGGCTATTGATGTAAAAGAGCTACCATTGGATTGGTAGCTCAATCGATCAGAATTAAATGGAAACGGTACTAGTATTGGGCCAACTCAAAACTGACGATAAGAGCAATGAAATTACCGCGATTCCAGAGCTTATTAAGATGCTCGACTTGCGAGGAGCTATCGTGACGATTGATGCGATGGCCTGCCAGACCAAGATTGCCAAGGCGATCACTAGCAAGGGCGGTGATTACTTGTTGGCAGTAAAGGGGAATCAAGGCAAGTTGTCGGCAGCCATACAGACAGCCTTCGCCCCACACCGCCGTGCCCCGATTGACAAAACCACTTATCAAATCGAGAAACAAAAAGGCCGCGTTGAAGCACGTACTTGCCATGTACTCAAGGCTAGTGAGTTAGAGGGTGACTTCTCAACGTGGAGCGGACTCGCCAGTATTGTCATGGTTGAAAATTACCGAGTTGCCAAAGGTAAAGCGCCAAAGCTGGAGTACCGCTACTACATAAGTTCAGCAGACCTGACCGCGGAGCAGGCAGGAAATGCCATTCGAGCCCACTGGGGCATAGAGTCAATGCACTGGATTTTAGATGTGAGCATGCGAGAAGATGCTTGTCAGATTTACCGACAAAACGCGGCTGAAAATTTGGCAGGTTTAAGACACATGGCGCTTAACATGCTAAGAGCTGAGCCAAGCAAAATTAGTGTGCAGGGAAAAATCATGAACATGCCCGTGTTTAAAGGGTTTGCAGCATTCTGATAAAGAATTCGAAAGTGAAAAATCCGGATAGATTGAATAGTTTGAATCGAGTTGATTTTCATGGTTGATTAAAATCAATGAGTTACAATTTTTGGCTATTTATCTAATAGGCTCGTTGTGAAGTTTTTGACCAGCTTTGAGCCCTTATGTAGCAAGGATGTTCATGATTTTTCCCTGAATTAGTGTGCCAATGAAGCAGAAACGTTGCATGATGAACCCCGGCTTCTTGGAGCAAGTCTTAGTCGCTGGATTTAAGTCAATGACTAAATTCTAACCACTCATGCGGACGCCCTGGGCTTACAGCATACGGTACTGATGCTCAAGTTCTTAGTTTGACAGAACAGACCAAAGAGATTCTCGATCAAATTTCAACGGTTCTCAAAGCGGAAGGCAGCGCAAAAACCAACTTGGTAAAGCTAACCATTTTTGTTCGTGATATATCTAAGTTGGCGAGTATCCGAGAGCTACTATTTCATTTCTATGACGGCCATTTGCCAGCCTGTTCTCTGGTTGAAGTTTCTAAGCTAATTCATCCGGACTTACAAATTGAAATTGAGGCAGTAGTAGCGCTTTGAGTACGAACATAACAAAGCGTTTAAGAGGGATTTGGCACGCGTGGCATTTTCAGTTTGCGTTGGGTTCAGTGGTTACGGCACTGTGCGGTAGCTTTTGTATTGCGTGCCTGCACCCCTTAACGCGGCGTTATGCTTTATTGAGCCTCAGCAAAATCAATATATAAATTTTAATGGGAAAACTCAGTCTGATTTAGAAATTTTCCTATTCTAATTCATTGATATTATGAGTTTATTGTTCTTTTTTGTGGCTATTGAAAGTTGAACGATAGTTGTGCTTTTTCGGTAACTTTGCCCTGATAAATTGTGCACGCAAAAGATTCAACTGTTGCTGAAAGGTCTCTTTCTTTGGTGTTGCTGGTTCATTGATTCCGCAGGCTAATTCGCTTCAACTTGTTTGGGATCTTATCGACAACAATGATTGCTGAAAGTAGGCTGGTTTGCCATTTTGAGTTAAACTTCTGAGAACAAATGAATTTTGTAAAAGTTCAATGTAATCAATGAATAATAAAGCATAACAAACGCTTCAAGAGGGACTTCCAACGCGCGGCATTTTTATTATGCGTTGATTTTGGTGGTTACGGTGTTATGCGGAAACTTGGTAGTAGCGTTGTCAGCCCCTTAAGCGGGCGTTAGCTTTAAAAAGGGTACGTATGTTCCTATTCAAAATTAATGATTCAAAAATGTCATATAGCTTTAAAGCATCAATATTAAGTGCCTGTATTGCCTTTGTTTTAGCGTGTTTGTATCATTTTTTAGTTGGCTTGCCTGAAGATGCGCCTAATGAGAACTTATCGTTTTCCCTTTTTGATGCGCTCGGTTTGATTCTATTCGCTCCATTTGTAGAAACGATACTAATAGTCCTACTCATATGGTTAGCTCAGAAGTTCATGCAAAATATACTATTGGTCGCTTGCTTGGTTGCCTTGTCTATTTCAGTTTTGCACTCTTTAAGCCATCCATTGTGGGGCTTGTTCACGTTTGCCCCTTTTGTTGTTTTTTGCCTCGGTTTTCAGGTGTGGCAAAAGGTATCTACATCTGAGGGTGCAAAAGTCGCTTTCTTAACTCACGCCTTTCATAATAGTTATGTGTTAATTTTGGTGGGGCTATCAGCTTAAAGCTAACAAAGCATTTAAGAGTGATTCGCAACGCTTGGCAGTTTCGCTTCGCTCAAGTATAGCCAAGCGCCGCTCACACCTTAATGCGGCGTTAACTGGCAATAAAATTACCCATCTTTTTTCGTTGGATTTTAAGTTATTGATTTATATTAATAATAAATCGAGTGAAAAATAAAAGGTTATTTTGAGAAATTTGATGTAATTACTTTTATTAACAATAGGTTACTGATAAAGTTTCATAGTTCACTGCCGCACAGGCAGCTTAGAAAAAGAAGTTAAAACGGTCCAGACCGGACAACTGGTTCACTGCCGCACAGGCAGCTTAGAAATTGGGTGATCAGCACTGAATGATCATCATGCCGTTCACTGCCGCACAGGCAGCTTAGAAATTGGTTCTTGCTCGATACAAGCCGTCCGCTTAGTTCACTGCCGCACAGGCAGCTTAGAAAATCGATGGCGACCCGTACAAGATGATTTCTCTGTTCACTGCCGCACAGGCAGCTTAGAAAATCAGGAATGCAAGAAATCATGGGCGCGTTGTGTTCACTGCCGCACAGGCAGCTTAGAAAAGTATGACGGCACCGCTGAACGTTACGTGAAAGTTCACTGCCGCACAGGCAGCTTAGAAATGAATAACCGTTAGCTGGCGCGCAAGCGTATAGTTCACTGCCGCACAGGCAGCTTAGAAATGAATAACCGTTAGCTGGCGCGCAAGCGTATAGTTCACTGCCGCACAGGCAGCTTAGAAATGCTACGGAAACGTAGCGGGAATGTGCGAACGTTCACTGCCGCACAGGCAGCTTAGAAATGACTTATCATCAGCGAGTTTGCATTAAGCTCGTTCACTGCCGCACAGGCAGCTTAGAAAAACCACAACGAGAGCCCCACTGCAAAGCATTAGTTCACTGCCGCACAGGCAGCTTAGAAAGTTTCTGTCATCCGGCACGCGGCCATCGGTTCGTTCACTGCCGCACAGGCAGCTTAGAAATTTTTCTGCCAATCTCTCAGCGGAAACCTTGATGTTCACTGCCGCACAGGCAGCTTAGAAAGTTACAGCGTTTCGCGCTGCGACCAATCAAATGTTCACTGCCGCACAGGCAGCTTAGAAAATCAAGCCTACCCGCCTCATCCTGCCTAACTTGTTCACTGCCGCACAGGCAGCTTAGAAATAATAAGAAATAAAAACGCTAAGGTTTTTTGGGTTCACTGCCGCACAGGCAGCTTAGAAATGAAAAGCCTTGTGCCAATGAACGCTTGCATTGTTCACTGCCGCACAGGCAGCTTAGAAATCTTGCCGCTATTCGTGATTTTTATTTTTAACGTTCACTGCCGCACAGGCAGCTTAGAAAACTTCGCGCATCTTTTCGTCAGTGTCGCACATGTTCACTGCCGCACAGGCAGCTTAGAAATATCAGCCATGCGCCTTGGCATGGATGCAAAAGTTCACTGCCGCACAGGCAGCTTAGAAATCATCAGCAATCGCACGAGCTTTTTTACCGCCGTTCACTGCCGCACAGGCAGCTTAGAAACTAACCCGTGCTATTGAAGCCGCCAAGTTGTAGTTCACTGCCGCACAGGCAGCTTAGAAATGGGGGTGTGTGAAAGGACATAGCACACGCCAGTTCACTGCCGCACAGGCAGCTTAGAAAGATTTAAGCGTGTGTTTGATGTAGGTCCAGTTGTTCACTGCCGCACAGGCAGCTTAGAAATGAATATTTCAAGACTAAGCATGAAATGTACTGTTCACTGCCGCACAGGCAGCTTAGAAAAAGTCCCATTTTGACACCAGCGGTATAAGCTCGTTCACTGCCGCACAGGCAGCTTAGAAAAATACTTCCAGCTCTAAACTTTGTCATGAATGGTTCACTGCCGCACAGGCAGCTTAAAAATATTGGTACTTTTGGCATTTGGGATCGGCCAGTTAACAAAGCGTTTAAGAGGGATTCGCAACGCGCGGCATTTTCGTTATGCATTGATTTTATTAGTTTTTAGTGCAATGCGGTAAGTTAGTCGTTGCGTTGCTCACCCCTTAACGCGGCGTTATGTTTAATCACGTCAAATCAGTTGGTTGTATCTTTTCTTTGCTCCCTCGGCTTGTAGGTTTTGCGCTTGTCGGCAAGTTGGCTTCGTTTGGCGCTGGAAATTCAGAGAGTTGCCTCAGTCAATTCTCGGGTAAGCGCGAGGTTAGGGTGGTTGGCTCAATCAGAAAATTGATCTTAGGTTTTGGGCTTGAACAGTCGAAATTTGAAGTTGTTTTTCAAATCTATGAGTCATTTCAGTTTTTTAGGTCTTGGCTTTTGTTTGTGAGTCAACGCTGAGTTAATCTTGGTTTTTGTAAAACGTAAGCCCTTGAAGCTTAAACATAACAAACGCTTTAAGACGGATTCGCAACGCGTGGCATTTGTGGTTTGCGGTAAACTTAGTGATTTAGGTGGTGTGCGGTAACATCGTATTGCGTTGCTCACCACTTAAGCGGGCGTTAGCTTAAAACACGTAAAATCAAATGGTTGTGGTTTTTTCTTTCTTCCCTTGGCCATTCGTTCAGGTTTTTCGGTAAATCAGCATTGTTTATCAATGCGAGTTTTGAGTAGTTGCCTCAATTGAGTTTTGGGACTGCACGAGGTTAGCAAGTTTGCCGCAAAGTCGCTTTGGAAGTTTTGCTTTCGCTTTGAGTTTTCCGAAAGTGATTTATCAAAATTTACTGGTTTCCAAGCAAATGAACGGTCACAAAGTTTGAGTTGTTTCGGGTTTCAAAGTTTAGGCGGTTTGCTAGTTTTCCAAATCGAGTTAATCTCAGGTTTGGTCAATCTAACGTGCTGAAATTTAAGCTAACAAACTGCTTAAGAGGGATTCGCAATGCGTGGCATTTTCAGCATGCGATGAGTTTTGTGATTAAGTTGGTGTGCGGTCGCTTTTGCAGTGCATTGCTCACCCCTTAGCAGGGCGTTAGCTTAAAATAATGAAAATCAATTGTTTGCAGCCTGTTTTTCTTCCCTTGGCAGTTCGTTCAGGTTATTTCGGCAAATCAGCATTGTTTGCCAACGTGAATTTTGAGTTGTTGTCTCAATTGGGTTTTGGGGCTACACGAGGTTAGCCAGTTTGGCGCAAAGTCGCTTTGGAAGTTTTGCGTTCGCTCTGAGTTTTCCGAAAATGATTTATCAAAAATTTCGGGTTTTCAAACTTAAGTGGTTTGCCAGTTTCCTAAATCAGGTTAATCTCAGGTTTGGTAAATCTAAGACGTTGAAATTTAAGCTAACAAACTGCTTAAGAGGGATTCGCAATGCGTGGCATTTTCAGTATGCGGTGGGTTTTGTGATTAAGGCGGTGTGCGGTAGCATTCGTAGCGCATTGCTCACCCCTTAGCAGGGCGTTAGCTTAAAACAAATAAAATTAATTGGTTGTGGTCTGTTCTTTCTTCCTTTGGCCATTCGTTCAGGTTTTTCGGCAAATCAGTATTGTTTGCCAACGCAAGTCTTGAGCAGTTGCCTCAATTGAGTTTTGGGATTGCGCGAGGTTAGCAAGCTTGGCTCAAAGTCGCTTTGGCAGTTTTGCTTTCGCTTTGAGTTTTGCGAAAAAGAGTTCTCAAAATTTACTGGTTTCAAAGCAAGTGAACGGTTACAAAGTTTGAGACAATCCGGGTTTCAAAGCTCAAGTGGTTTGTTGGTTTTCCAAACTGGGTTAGTCTCAGGTTTGGTAAATCTAAGGTGCTGAAATTTAAGCTAACAAACTGCTTAAGCGGGATTCGCAATGCGTGGCATTTTCAGCATGCGGTGAGTTTTGTGATTAAGTTGGTGTGCTGTGGCTTTCGTCGTGCATTGCTCACCCCTTAGCAGGGCGTTAGCTTAAAACAATGAAAATCAATTGATTGCAGCCTATTTTTTCTTCCCTTGGCAGCTCGTTCCGGTTTCTCGGCAAATCAGCATTGTTTGCCAACGCGAGTTTTGAGCCGGTGCCTCAATTGAGTTTTGGGATTGCGCGAGGTCAGCAAGTTTGGCGCAAAGTCGCTTTGGTAGTTTTGCTTTCGCTTTGAGTTTTCCGAAAATGATTTATCAATATTTCGAGTTTTCAAATCGTATGAAAGGCCACAAAGTTTGAGTCAATTCGGGTTTTAAATCTCAGGTGGTTTGTTGGTTTTCCAAATCAGGTTCATCTCAGTTTTGGCAAATCTAAGGTGCTGAAATTTAAGCTAACAAACTGCTTAAGCGGGATTCGCAATGCGTGGCATTTTCAGCATGCGGTGGGTTTCGTGATTAAGTCGGTGTGCGGTAGCTTTAGCAGTGCATTGCTCACCCCTTAGCAGGGCGTTAGCTTAAAGCAATGAAAATCAATTGTTTGCAGCCTGTTTTTTCTTCCCTTGGCCATTCGTTTCGGTTTCTCGGCAAATCAGCATTTTTTGCCAACGCGAGTTTCGAGCTGTTGCCTCAATAGAGTTTTTGGGTTGCTCGAGGTTAGCCAGGTTGGCGCAAAGTCGCTTTGGAAGTTTTGTGTTCGCTTTGAGTTCTCCGAAAATGAATTCTCAAAATTTACTGGTTTCAAAGCAAATGAACGGTCACAAAGTTCGAATCGATTCGGGTTTTAAAACTCAAGTGGTTTGCCGGTTTCCTAAATCGAGTTAATCTCAGGTTTGGTAAATCTAAGGCGTTGAAATTTAAGCTAACAAACTGCTTAAGCGGGATTCGCAATGCGTGGCATTTTTGGCATGCGGTGAGTTTTGTGATTAAGGCGGTGTGCGGTAGCTTTTGCAGTGCATTGCTCACCCCTTAGCAGGGCGTTAGCTTAAAACAATAAAAATCAATTGCTTGTGGTCTTTTCGTTCTTCCCTTGGCAATTCGTTTAGGTTTCTCGGCAAATCAGCGTTGTTCGCTAATGCGAGTTTTGAGCGGTTGCCTCAATTGAGTTTTGGGATTGCACGAGGTGAGCAAGTTGGGCGCAAAGTCGCTTTGGAAGTTTTGCATTTGCTTTGAGTTTGCCGAAAATGAGTTCTCAAAATTTACTGGTTTTCAAAGCGCATGAACGGCCACAAAATTTGAGTCATTTCGGGTTTTAAAGCTCAGGTGGTTTGTTGGTTTTCCAAATCAGGTTCATCTCAGGTTTGGTAAATCTAAGACGTTGAAATTTAAGCTAACAAACTGCTTAAGCGGGATTCGCAATGCGTGGCATTTTCAGCATGCGGCGGTTTTCGTGATTAAGTTGGTGTGCGGTAACTTTGGCAGTGCATTGCTCACCCCTTAGCAGGGCGTTAGCTGTCAAAATAATTTGATGTAAGAAACTTAATACTCAATTTCATTGAAGTTGGCGATACCTCCATTAACAATAAATTTAACCTATTGTAGAGTTATTTATCTGGTATTTTATGGCTTTTATGCCAAGGATAAGAGCAATGAAAAAATTAGATGAAGTTAAGTTAAATCTGAAGCGAACAAAGCAAATGGGAGAGACGACTTTAGGTCAGTTGACTATTGAAGGAGTGAGTAAAAGTTGGTTTGTATTGGAACCCGCAGGGCCAGATTCTATAACAGAGGGATCTGATAAAAGAATTCAAGCTGGCACTTATAAATTATTGCCTTATAGTTCGCCGAAATACCCGAATGTATATGAACTACAAAATGTTCCAGGTAGGACATTCATTCTGATCCATGCTGGAAATTATCACAAAGATACTCTCGGTTGTTTGATGCCAGGTAAAACATGGGGGGTTGTAGCTAAATCTCATTACTCTGTAGGTAACAGCAAATCAGCACTAAAAGAAATAATTTCTGAAATAGAGAATTATAAAAAAATCACCATAAATATATCTAATCAGTTGAGCAGCAACAATGATAAAAAGTGTGATAATTTTCATAGTATCTTTTCTTTGTTCATGTCAATTGTATGCTAAAAATCCAGAAGTAAGTCTTTTACACAATTGGATGATAGAAACTATGAATCTATAGAATCAAATCTTGACGAAAGAGATGTTTCAGAAATAGTGCCTACAATTTTTTCTTTTTAGGAGATTTGGAAGCGTAGAGATGGAGCAATTTCTGGAGAGGTTTCACCATTACTTCTTATTGCTTTGAAAGTTGAGCCTCAAAAAACTTTACTTTTGCTCTCCGAAAACCCTGAGTCTTTTAATAAATGGTTAAATGAGCTGGAAGGGATGGTGTTCACAGATCATACAGGTAACGATAGTGATCGGTTAGAACAGCTAAGAGTGGATGTATTAGCAACAATGAAATCTTACTCGGGAAAACAATCGGATAAATTAGAACCCATGGCTGACGCTCTTATTGAAAGACTTGATGCCATAAGAGTAAGAACGATAGATTAAATTAGTGCTAGCAACAGCTAACAAGGCGTTAAAGAGGGATTCATGCCGCGTGGCATTTTTGTTATGCGGCGAGTTTTGGTGGTGAAAGT